>CAYYHT010000094.1:0-14628 GCA_964471355.1 uncultured Enterobacteriaceae bacterium | reverse complement strand
GCATTCGCATCACCCTCAAGGTTCAGACCTCGGACTACGGCGGCGTGTCGCCAATGAACCGCTACACGGGGGTGTGGCTGCGAGACAACATCGGCCCCGCCCGCTTTTACGCCCGTTCCGGACTGCATGAGGACGCGTGGGGCGTGCTGGACTACCAGCGCATGTGCGCCATCGATCGCGGGGACTATGGCAACGCCTGCACCGCCGGCCTGGTGCCCGAGGACCTGCCCGAAGAACCCGACTGGGACAGCCTGGGTCAGTTCAGCTCGCGAACCGCTGCCGAGGGCCCGAGCTACACACCGCTGGCCTACCGGGACGTGATCGCCATGACCGGTGACCACTCCCGCCTCGACGACCGCTGGCCCTACATCCGGCGCGCCTTGCTTGCACAGCAGATGACCGACGACGGGTTGCAGCCATTCACCGGGGACGAGACCTTCCGAGCCGCCATGGGGGCCGGCATGGGCTACCCCATCGAATACGAATGGCACGACCTGGCCTGGTCTGCAAACTCCGCCTTCCTCACTGTGGCAGCGACAGATTTTCTGGCCGACGAGGCGGACCGACTCGGCGAGAGCGGCGATGCCCAGGCCCTGCGCGACATGGGCACCTCGGCTGAGGGCGCCCTGCAGAACACCTTCTTGCAAGAGGACTGGTACGCGCCGTTCGTGTTCCACACCGCCGGAGACGCCAACCTGCAAGGCGAGATCGGTGCCACGCCGTTTGAGGACATCTCACTCAAGCCCCTGTGGATCGGCAGCCACTCCCCAAGTGATCCGGTCGCCCTGTCCAACTTGGCCGCGCTTCGAGCCCACGCCGGCCGCGGAGATGGCACCGTGCAGAGTCCGGCGATCAACACCATGGGCCTGTCGGGATCGCTGCAGGTCGACAACGGCATCGGCACCGGCATGGTGCCTGGCTTCTACCTGTACAACCTGACCCTGACCGGCGACTTCGAGGCCGATGCCGCGTTCAACTCGCTGCCTCGCTACGCCACCGCATCGGGCGCGTTCCCGGAGTACATCGTCTACAACCCGGATGGCGGCCAGATGACGGCGCTGCAGTTCCTGTACGACGCCGGCGGGGTGCTCGGAGATACTGCCGCACGCTATCGGCCTTGGGAGGGCGGCATCAACGGCGACGCGATGCTGATGTACCTGATCGGCAACGAGCCTCGGACCGGCGGCATGCTGCTGCGGCCGCACCATCCCAACCAAGTGCCCGAGTTCGGTGCCGACACGGTCACCGTCGGCGAACACGCGCTGTCATTCACCAGCACCATGGAAGCCGGCAGGCAGGTGGTCGAAGTGACAGGCCTGACCTCGGACTTCCTGCTGACGATGGAGCTGCCGATTCCCGAAGGGGCCGAACGGGTGCGCGGCTTCGGACCGGAGTGGGGCAACCAAGAGGTCCAGCCGAACGGGCGGCGGTGGATGCTTTATGGCGACACCATGTTGGCCCAAGGCGAGACCCTCTCCTACGAGATCATCTGGCACTAAAGAGGGCAGACCGAAGCCTGCCCTTTGTCCTAGACGACTGTGTCTTCAGACGCCGACGGTCCTGTCGAAGACGTCGAGTCCGGTCTTGCCCGCCAGCTCATCGGCGGCGACCATCGCACTGGCCTGGCTCCACCACATGCCCAGGGCGATCTCGATACCACCGGACCCCAGCAGGGACACCTGGAACTGCGGCGACATCATGTCCTTGATCATCTGCTTGAGGCCGGTGCGGGTCCACCGATCGTTGCGCACGTCAGTCCGATCGACATGAGCCCGGTCAGCCAGTGCGGGCTGGTGAACAGACCCGGAATGGCCATGGCAGCCAACAAGCCCCCCACGGTGGTGAAGGTCACGCCGCCAAGGAGCTCATGGGGCGAGCCGCCGACGTGCATCGTGGCAGGGGCAGCGGGGGCAGAGGCGGTGAGGGTGTTGGACATCGGGGACTCCTTTGATTTTGATGCCGCCGCTCTATCGGCGATTGTCACCAATGAAGGCCACCTTCAAGCACACCCATTCAGACTTGTGAGTCGACCGCTCACAGGGTCGTCGCAAGGGCGTCGAGGACCCCCTGCGGGTCGTCCGCATGGACCCAGTGCCCCGCGTTGGCCAGGAAGTGGTGGGTCACATTGCTGGCACCTTGCAGCCGGCCTGCGACTTGTTCATTCCACTGCGTGCTGCGCTCGGCCCACAACAGATGCACATCGATGACCGTGTCGTTGACCCAGGGCACAAGGTCGACTTCTTCGTAGTCGTCGAGCATGTCGCGCACCGCATCGAGCTCGAAGCGCCACACGTATCCCTGCTCCTGCCGACGCAAGTTGGTGGTCATCCACCGACCCAACGTCTCAGAGAATCCTCTCTCGGACAACAGGCGCACGATGTCATCGCGCTTGTTCAGCGGCATGACGATGGCGTCGAGCGCTTCGATGACCCGGACCACATCTGTGCCTCCCGCCTTCTCGGGGGGGCGAGCTGCCGGGTTGCTGTCGAGTACCCAGATCGTCGCGAGTCCATCGGGGAAGTCTCGGCCATAGGCCAGAGCAACCTTGCCGCCGAAGCTGTGACCCACCACTAGCTCAGGCCGCATATCCAGCTTTAATGCCAGCTCTGCAAGGTCCGCAGCGCATGAAGAGAGCGTGTGAGGCGCCGAGAATCCGTGGGAATCTCCGTGATTCCTCAGGTCAACAAGCACGACGCGCCACTGCGGATGCGCTCTGACAACGGCTCTAGCCATTGTTTTCCAGTTTCGGAGCGAGCCCAGAATGCCGTGAAGCACAAACATAGTTCGCGACGGCGGGCCGCTCGAACCGGTGACAATGAGGTGCGACAGTTCTGACATCGACATTGATCGTACACTGCCGCCGATGCGTCGTCCGACACTCCTCATCTTGGCCCTCTGCCCGCTTAGCGCGCTCGCTCAGAACACCACTGAGCACACCTACTCCGCCGTGATCGACAGCGGCGGCAAGTTGCGCGTTCAAGAGAGCATCACCATCGGCACTGCCGAGCCCACCGAGACCAAAGAGGCCGCTAGCAGAGGCCCCTACGACGCGGTCTTCAGACCCGAGGGCCCTCATGACGCCCTCTCGGTGACCGTAAAGGGGCAGTCGTGGCTGCCCGCTGCGGTCTGGGCATCGGGAGCCGCCACCGCCGAGTACACGACCCGAGGCGGCCGCGGCGTCACCTATACATGGAAGCCCGGCGGCAAGGTCCCAGCCCCCGTGGTCTGGAGCTCCTACAAGACGTGGGCAGAAGCCGACAAAGGCCCGCGCCGCGCCATCAATGGCAAGCTCGTCCTGCCTGAAAACGCCTCCAAGGCTCTCGCAGGACTGCCCGCTGCCGAAATCGTGGGCAAGGTCTACCCAAAGGTCCCCGTCAAGGCTGACATCGAGGGCAGCTGGGAAGACAGCCGCAAGGCCGACGAGATCTTCGCCACGGCTTTCAAGGCTGGGGGCGTGTCGCTGCACGAGCGCGCCGTCGTGCTGATGGCCGCACTCGAAGCAGCTGGTCACACCGTCAAGATGGCCTCCTATGTGGCAGACGACGACTTGTTGGACATGCCTGTCGGACTGATCGCCCCCTCGGCCTACAGCGCACCAGCGGTCGCTCTGCAGACCCCGAACGGCTGGGCCCTCTTGGACCCAGCCGCGACCTACACCACCCCGGGCCAGATTCCGCTGACCATGGCCGGCCGGCTTGCGCGGGTCGAGGGCGAACCTCCACAACGCCTCGGCGGCAGCGTGCTCGGAGACGGCACCATCGTCATCCAGAGCATCGTGCAGCTGGGCTCGGACGGCTCGACATGGTCCGCCAGCATGGCTGCCGACCGCGCGGGCCAAGAGGCACTGCGCGCGGTGCTCTCATCCAAGGGCAAAGAACACCAAGCAGCGCTCGTCGAGGTGATGGCCGAGGGCAGCGAGGTGACCAGTTTCGCCGAAACCGGCATCCGTAAATATGGGGACGCGTTGACGGTGACCGTGCAGGGCGCCGGAGGAAACGCCAATATCCCTGTCGGGCTCGGACGCGGCGGCTCCCTCAAACCCCTGTTTGTGGGCAAGCTGGCGGCGGCCGTGCCATCGAACATTCGGGTTCGCGAAGTGGTGACCGTACTGCCACCGCCGGACCACGTGTTTGTCTCGACCGAAAGGGCCGTGTCGTCCGTGGGCAAGGAAGCCGGCATCTACCGCAGCCTGCAGTTCAGCCCACAACAGCTGGTGCTGTCGGTCGAAGCCATCGCCCCCGGACGCGGCGCCGATGCATCCAAGGTCAAAGAGCAGTTCTTGAAGTTTGCCGAGGTTGGCGTGGGCTTCAGTGCCTTCGCCGCGGGCAGCGGAAAGTACGCGGGCAGCATCAAGAAGACAGAAGACAGAAGGCAGCAACACCGAAAAGGCCATTCAACAGGCACTGCTCTACTGGGCCTTTGATGACGACGCCAAGGCCCAGAAGAGCCTGAAGCTCGCGTTCAAGAAGGGCACACCCATTGAGGTGATCGCCGCGATGGAGAAGTACACGCCTCCCGGCGTCGAGGGCCCTTGGAACGGCCTGTCTCCCTGGATCGAATCCGAGGCCGACCGCCTGCAGCTGATCGACGCGATGGGCCGCAAGGGCAACCGGCGGCTGGCGTGGCAGATGGCGCTCGGGCTCACGACATCGACGACCCCTGAGACCGTCGTTGGCGCGCTGCTTTCGGTGGCAAAACTCCAGGGCGAGCAGCCCAACAAGAACGATGATCCCGACGGCAATCGGGCCTGGAAGCCACCGGACAAGCTCATCGGTCGTGCGCTGTCGACACGCAACAATCTGGCCGATCCAAAGACAGATATTCGTCCGCTGCTGCCCGCGGCAGAGCAAGCCATCCTCGCCGGCAAGCCAGGCGAGGCGCGAGTCGGCTTGATGGAGATGCTGTCAGCGCGGTCGCAGGACCCCCGCTTGCCCGTGCTTCAGGCCACCATCGACGTGCTCGAGGGCAAGACCGAGCTCGATTTCGCCCGCAGCTCAATCGATCGGGCGCTCAAGCGCTTCCCCGGTGATGCTGAACTGTGGCTGACCGCAGAGTTTGCCTTTGAACAGATGGGCTTGCGCAGCGAGGCGCTCAATTGTGCCCTCGCATCGGCACGCATCGCCGGCGACGATCCGCACGCGTGGCTAAAGGTTGCCGACGCCGCCCTCGATCTCGGGGACATGGACACCGCATTGCAGGCCACTCGCCTGGCGTCGGACATGGACCCGGCCCTGCGCATCGCTGGGTCACGGCTGAAGCACACCGCCATGATGGCTGGAGAGCTGGCCCTGTCCAACCTGGGTGCAGAACGCAGCCAATTGGCCCCCGAGGCCGAACTGCTGCCCATGGACATCATGCTGGACCAAGCCGGCGGGCACACACTCGCCATGCTGAACGGCCGCGACGCCCAGGTGATGGCCGACAAGCGTCTGCTGGCCATGCGCGGAAAACTGCGGGCGATGGTCGGCGACCTCGACGGCGCCGCCAGTGATGGCTGGACCCTCAAGGGCATGCGCAGCGCAGATGGCGACGGAATCCTGTTCGCAGCCTCAGCCAGTCAAATCTGGAATCCAGGTGCATTCGCCGCTCTGAACAAGGTGGCCAAACGCGGCCCTATGGGCCGTCTGGCACGCATGGAGTACGGTCTGGTCACCGGGGCCGCTGACCCTCGAAGCGACGCTCCCTACATCAAGGGCGACGACCGCGCGGCGGCGCTCGCTGCCGCCATGAACCGCCCCGCGAACGCCGCGGCTGTGGTCACCGGTTGGACCGCCGGCCAGGCGAACCCGAAGGTCCGCGCAAAGTCCGGCTACAAGTACGCCAGTCGGTTGTCCGGGCCAAAGGGCGCCGTCGGCTATGGCAACGCGCTCGCCCAAGTGGGTGTGATCTACACAACCCCGGTGACCGAGGTCGTTCCACCGCCGGTCGCGTCCATCTGGACCATGCCGCCGTCTCCGCTGCGCACCCTTGAGAATGGCGCAAAACTCTATGCCCTCGACGGCGGCATGCTGACGCTCTACGCCGCCATCATGCCCTTCAACGAGGGGTCGGTCATCACCCTCGGCTTCAACGAGTCCGCTCCGGGCTGGGCCCTCGACGTCATCAACGCCGAGTAGTTCAGCGCGCCTGCAAGTCCAGGACAGCGCGCTCGAATCGCTTCTTTCGCGCTCCACTGGCGACACGCATGATGGCTCGGTCTCTCAGCCAGCCGTCCCGAACAGCGGCATCGACGTTCTGCCAGTGCGGCTCCATGGCCTGGACGAGCCGTTCCGCGGCCGCAATCGCTCCACCTAAGGCCACGTGCGTCTCGGAGGCCCGCGGGTCGGCCTCGGACAATCGACTGAGTGAGATCAGCAACTGGATCAGCTCGCCACGCAAGACCGGCGGCCAATCGTTCCTCGTGCCCACCGATAGCCACCAAGCGGCCAAGCCCGCAAACACGTGGATGTCCTCGACCGTGCGGAATGGCTTGATGTAGTCCGCATATCCATCGCCCGGAAGGACATCAGCAGCGGGCACTTCCACATCGCCAAACGCGACGCTGCAGTGGCTGACGTCGGGCACAAATGGCGTCGGCGGCATGGGCGTGACCGACACTCCCGGTGCGTTGGCAGCGACTTTGACAAGCTTGAGCACCGGCCGTCCGTCCGCATCGCCAACGCGCGCTGCGACCAGGAATATTCGTCCCTCGGCACCTCCGGTGGTCCACGACTTCTGGCCGTTCAGGCGCCCGTCCCTCAGCGTCGTGTGGATGGAGCGAGGATGGTTGCCGTCCACCTCGGTGACGCAGAGACAGGCCTCGGCATCGGGCCCAATCCCGGGAATCAACGCCTGCAGAGCCGCTCGGTAGGCGGGCAGAAAAGCAGCACCGACCGTTTGGGCTCGCCAACCTGCCCGAATGGCCACGTCGATGGACGCCTGTCCGGGTGCCAACCAATCAATCAAGGGCTGCATGACTAGGACCCCGCCGCAAAGCACAGGTGCATGTGGTCATCGTGGCGCTTTCGGGGCTCGACACCGTCGATGGCCTCGTGCACAGCAGGATCGCTGTAGAAGACGTCGCCGGTGGTCGTGTGTGCCATCGCATACTCCAAGAACGCCTTGGTCAGGACAGGGTCGTAGCCGCCTGTCACCCCATCGCGGTCGTCCGGTTTGTTGTACCAAGCCTCGTACCGAGAGCCATCATTTCGAAACAAGCGCAGGTCGGTGCAGCGCCCATCGTAGTGGTCGTAGTGGCCAAGGGGATCGGGCTGTACAGGCCCAAAATAGGCGATGTCTCCTATCTGCAGGGTGCAGTTCTTTGCGCTCGCCCCCAGCTCGCTCACGCAGTGCTCGTGCCAGCCCGCAGCAAGGGTCAACACAGCGGCGATGGTCTCGGGCCGCCCCCAAAAGTCAGTAAACCTGGCATCGGCGCCCAAAAAGTGCGTGTACACCTGGCTGCCATGGCGCTCCGGACCGAGCGCGCTGGTCGCCTTTTCGCGCTGCACGTCCGTCACCATGTGCTCGCGGACCTGCTCGGCAGCGCGTTCTTCGACGGTCAGGTAGCGCTCAAAGGGCATGCTCACGTACCCCGCATCGGTCCAACCGACCCGGTCCGCTTCGAGCGGGGTTCCAAATGCCTTGAGCCACGATGAAGTCACCAAGGCGATGCCATCAGCCGTCGCGGCGGGTGGCACAGCAGTGCGACGGGTACAGGCCACGTCGACAGGTGCAGTACTCGGCAGCGTCACCGTGTCCGGCACGCACGTTTGCCCCTGGGCAAGCCATGCCCACGCCGCCATCACAATCATTCAGACTCGCCTTGTGCGCCCACCGGAACCTCCTCCTCGTCGACCGACGGCGCGGCCTCGACCGGCGGGTCCTGCGAAACGCCGACCGACTCGTCTGTCGGCACCTCTCTACAACGCCCCACGATGCCCATTCGTCCCTTTCCGACCTTGGTCAGCGGCTGACCGGCCTCTGAGCAGTACAGCCCCTGTTCACATCGGTTGCGCTTGAAGCTGTAGTCGCACTTCCCATCGAGAGGAATGGGCAGGTTCACCTTCTTCGGCGTCGGAAATTTGATGTCGGGTAGGGGGGCGATGCCAAGCACCTGCTGAATCGCAGGGGGTACGCCGGCCCTTCGCGCAACAGTGTCGAGACCGCCAACCCTGGACAAGGCGCGGTTTGCGCCCCATAGCAGCAGGCACATCATGAAAACCGAACCGGCAATGCCCGACAGGGCGCGGATTATGCGGTACTTCGTCACGGCCCGAGTATCTCACGGAGGCCGTGCCCATGAACAACGCGCCCTGGTTGCTGACCCTCTTGAGTGTCACGCCACAAGCGCGTTTGCATCTGGACTATGTCGAGTCGTTCAACGAGGACGTCGCAGTCTTTGACGTCCGGCGGGGCAGAGCCGGCTTCGAAGCTACGGCCGGCGACGCACTCACTGCGAAGCTCGACTGGAATCTAGACGCCATGATCCTGCACGAGACTTGGCTCAACGTCGGCGGAGACAAAGCCGCGCTCCGCGTCGGTTGGCAAAAGGTGCCGATCGAAGGTGCTTGGCTGGAGTCGTCGAATCGCCTTGCGTTCTTGGAGCGACCGATGCTGACCTCAGTGCTCGGCACCGATCGGCAATGGACTGCGATGCTGCACGGAGGCGCGCAAGGGGCCGCCTACGCCATCAGCGTCGTGCCCTCTGGTGAGCTCGCAGGTCGAATCGGCGGCACGCGAGAGAGGCAGGAGGGGTTCATCTCCCTCGGCTACGCGACGCGGGACATCTCCGCCGCACTCAAGACGGGATCTGGCGCACAAATCGGCGATACAGAAGTACTCACCGACGGCACCTTTCGCGGTGGCGTCGACCACAGCTCTGTCTTTGGCGCGCTCCGGATCGATCTACGGGTCGGACTCGCATTCACACCCGACCCTGCTCAAGGTCCCCGCACCACGACTGGCGCCACTGCGTTGGTCGGCCGCTGGATCCTCACGGGAGAACCACACCGACTCGGCAAAGGGGTCGAGGCCGCACGACCTTTTGCTCCAGAGCAGCGGGACATGGGCGCCCTCGAGGCAAACCTGCGGGTCGAAGCGGCCAGCGTCCGAAACGGTTCAGCTGGCCAGCTTTCTGGAGGCCTCGTATGGACTCCAGGCGTCGGCACGCGCGCGCTCTTCAACGTGGGCCATGCCTTCTCGGACGTCGAGGACATGGGCGAGACCTTCGCAACAATCCGAATCCAAGTGGAAGGCAAAGCCCTCCAAGGGGTATCAATGGACTGATGAAGCGCTCCCTCCTCGCACTCTCACTGCTGGCGGCCCCCGCGGCCATTGCCGATCAACCGCTGCCTCAATCGGGCGTGCGCGTGCTTCTGAACGATCCGCTCAAGTTCGACAAGCCGATGGATGACTGCGGAAGCAAGGCCTGCAAAGACCTGCTGAAGATCATCGAGAACGCCGAATACACGATCGACTTGGCCTTTTACGGCATTCGGCATCAAAAGACGCTGTTCGACGCATTCGTCGCCGCAAAGGAGCGCGGGGTACGCGTGCGTGGCGTGGTCGACACCGATGCCAACGGCAACTCCTATTACTCGGACACCGAGCGATTCCGCGAGGCCATCGGAGACATCAAGACCGACTACGAGTTCGACCGGCGCAGCGTCTCCGAGATGAAGCCCTACGATCGCGACTTCGAGCGCTGCGAGCGTCCGATCGGATTCGAAGGCCCGCTACAGTGCCTGGGCTACAACATCGGCGACCAGTGCATCGTGAGCGCCCATGCGAGCCGCGAGCCGATCGTGCACAACGGCTTCATCATGCACAACAAGTTCGTCGTGGCCGACCGCCGCTACGTCTGGACCGGCTCGACCAACGCGAGCGACTCGGGCACCGGTGGCTACAACGCCAACATGGCTGCCCTGCTCGACAGCCGTGTCGTCGCGGGCTGGTACACGGCCGAGTTCGAGCAGATGTACAAGGGCAACTTCCACACAGACAAGACCAGCCGGAACAAGCGAAAGAACACCGTCTTGGCCGACGGCACGGCGGTCGAGCTGTACTTCACTCCGCAGGACGACCCCATTGAAGCCGCCATCCGGCCACTGCTCCAGCGAGCCAGCAAGAGCATCGACATCTCGGTGTTCTTCCTCACCCACAAGTTCATCACCAAAGACCTGATCGACGCCCATCTGCGCGGCATCAAGGTGCGCATCATCATGGACGCTACCGGGGCCAAGAACGGGTACACCAAGCACGAGATCCTGCGCCTGGCCGGCATTCCCGTCAAGATCGAGAACTGGGGCGGCAAGATGCACATGAAGGCCGCGGTGGTCGATGGTGAGCACATGATCACAGGCTCCATGAACTGGACGAGTGCTGGCGAGAGGACCAACGACGAAAACACGCTCATCCTGCACAGCAAGCGCCTGGCCGGCAAGTATCTGGCCTTCTATGAGCACATGTGGACCAGCATCCCCGACCGCTGGCTGCGCGAGAATCCCGACCCCGAGAGCAAGCAGTCCGGGACCGCCTGCACCGATGGTGTCGACAATGACTTCGACCACGACGCCGACAGCCAAGACCGCGGCTGCGAGGGCGAAGGCGCGGCACTTTCAGCGTTGCCTCCCGTCGAGCGTGTCGATCGCAGCAAGGGGCACAAGCTGATCAAAGGCGTCATGGATGGCGATGGCAACAAGGTCTTCGTGTCGTTCGGAGTGCCCGGCTACAACGACGCCTACGTCGACTCACGGGCCGGCGAGAAGTTCTTCTGCAGTGAAATGGAAGCCGAGGCCGCGGGCTGGAAGCCCAGCTGGCGCTAGGCCGCCGGGACTGCACACAACGACCTGACGTTTTGAGACGCTGCGTCTCTTGACGACGAAACTGGGGTGAACACAATTCCCTCAGACACCGAACGCCCCCGTCAGACCGACGCGGGGCAGTTCATCAGCCCCTAATCCTCGGATGGATACCCATGCCCGAAGTCGACCTGTCGTTCCCAATTCCCGAGCAATTGCCAGCCTCGCTGCCCGTGCTTCCCTTGCGCCGTGGAGTGCTGCTGCCTGGCGGCATGATGCCACTCGCAGTCGGCCGCGCTCCATCTATCCGCGCCCTGCAGGCGGCAAAGGGTGGGTTGATTCTTATCGCCACGCAGCGCCAGCCTGTGGGCGACCCGACACCCTCGGACCTGTTGACGAGCGCGGTGTTGGCGCGCATCGTCGAGAAGAAGAAGCGCAAAGATGGCAACTACAGTGTGCTGGTTCAGGGCCTCACCCGAGTTGTGTTCAGCGGCTTCCCGACGTCCCGTCCCTTCCTCGAGGCAACATTCCGCCGGGTTAGTACGCCGTGGCCGACCACCGCCGAGGCGGACGGCCTGCGGCTCGAGCTGCGGTCCATTGTTGAAGAGACCGCGGACCTCTTGGGCGAGAAGAACCGCATCGCGCCCTTCCTCAAGCGCGTCGATGACCCCGGATTGCTGGTCGACGCCGTGGCAGCCTTCCTCGATACGCCACAGGAGTGGAAGCGCGACATTCTATCGACCCACGACCCTCTGGTTCGAGCATCCAAAGTGCTCAAGGCGTTGATCCGCATGCGGGAGGCCGTGGCGGCCCAGAAGGCGGTGCAAGAGCGCGTGAACACCGAGACCCGCGACATGCAAAAGGAGTTCTACCTGCGCCGCCAGCTCGATGCGATCAAGAAGGAGCTCGGCGAAGGCGGCGAAGACGATGAACTGTCCCGCCTGAAGGACAAGCTCGACGCCAAGGACCTGCCAGACGAGGTTCGCGAGGTCGTCGAGCGAGAGCTGCGCCGCTTGGAACGCTTGGGCAACACCAGCCCGGAGCGAAGTGTCGCCATCGATTGGCTGGGTTGGATTGCCGAGATGCCTTGGAACGAGACCAGCAGCGTCGACCCTGACCTCGACGTGCTCGAGACCGCTCTGGCCAAGAGCCACTACGGCCTGGAAGATGTCAAACGCCAGGTCGTCGAGCACCTAGCTGTGCGCAAGTTCGCCGGTGAAGGCCGCGCCGATGTGCTGCTGCTGGTCGGACCCCCCGGTGTTGGCAAGACCAGCATTGGGCAGGCCATCGCCGACGCCACCGGTCGCAAGCTGCTGCGCGTGGCACTGGGCGGATTGCGCGACGAAGCCGAGCTGCGCGGTCACCGGCGCACCTATATCGGAGCGCGCCCCGGCCGCCTGATCGAAGGACTGCGTCGGGCCAATACAGCCGACCCAGTCATCTTGTTGGACGAGATCGACAAGCTGGGCAGCGGATCTTGGGGCAACCCGAGTGCGGCCCTGCTCGAGATTCTCGACCCCGAGCAGAACCACAGCTTCGTCGACCGGTACATGGAAGTGCCCTTCGACCTGTCCAAGGCCCTGTTCGTAGCCACGGCCAACGACCTGAGCAAAGTGCCCGGACCCCTGCGGGACCGCATGCACATCCTCAACATCGAGGGCTACACCGCCAACGAAAAGAAGGTCATCGCCAAGAATCACCTGCTTGAGCGGGTCGCCCGAAACGCAGGTCTCGAAGCCGACGACGTCGAGTTCACCGAGCAATCCCTCGGCGACGCCATCAACGGTTGGACGCGAGAGGCCGGGGTGCGCGATCTGCAGCGTGTTCTGGGCAAGGCCTACCGATTCGCCGCGGTCAAGAAGGCCAAGGGAGAGCTCGAGCCACCGCTCATCATCGATGACAAGAACATCGAGGATGTGCTCGGCCGGCGACGCTTCCACGCCGACCACCACGAGACAGTGCAGCAGCCAGGTATCGCCACAGGCATGGCATGGTCACCGGTTGGCGGCAGTGTGCTCTACGTCGAGGCATCGACGCTTCCCGGAAAGGGCCAGCTGGTTCTGACGGGCCAGCTCGGCGATGTGATGAAGGAGTCCGCACGCGCAGCCCTGACCTATGTGTTGTCCCACGCCGACGAACTGGGCGTCGACCCCAAGCAACTCGACAACCAGGACCTGCACATCCACGTGCCGGCTGGAGGCATTCCCAAGGACGGCCCGTCAGCAGGCGTGACGATGTTCACCGCACTGGCCAGCCTGCTGTCTGGGCGGAATGTGCGCGGGGACACCGCGATGACCGGTGAAGCCACACTGCGTGGACGGGTTCTGCCAGTGGGCGGAATCAAGAGCAAGGTGCTGGCGGCCCACCGCCTGGGCATCCGTCGCATCATCCTGCCCAAGCGCAACGGCTTCGACCTTCACGACCTGCCCAAGGGCGTGCGCGAAGAGATGGAGTTCATCTTGGTGGACCACATGTCCGAAGTCTTCGCCAACGGCCTCGAGCCGGAAGAGAAGACCGTCGAAGCGGCCGCATAGGCCCTACGACGAGCCTTCGGGCCGTCCGACGACGATGCGGTAGGTGCGGCTTCTGCTCCTGCTCATCGTCGTCATTTCGTCGATCTGGAGTCCGGCGCCCGCCACCAAGCTCACAAAGTCCTCTTCATAGGTGACGCTGCCAAAGTCGATGGTCGTGACCTTCTTGAGCATGGGCTTGACGGCCTCGGCCATCTTGGACTTGGATTCCTGGAAGGTCTGCGTGAAGTAGATGCGGCCGCCTGGCGCCAGAATGCCGTAGCAGTGCTGCAGGATCGCTGCGGGGTCGGGCATGAGCATGAAGCTGGCCGCGAAGTAGATGGCGTCGTATGGCCCATCGTGGTGGTCGTAGATGGACTGGTGCAGCACCTTGACCCGGTCATCGAGTTCGTGTTCCTCGATGTACTGCTCGGCTCGATTGATGTAGTCCGCATCGATGTCCACACCCACGACGGTGATGTTCTTGGCCCGGACCAAATCCGCGTTGCCAATGAGGGCTCCCGCGGTACCGATGCCCACGTCGAGCAGCCTGCTGTCATTGGGCACACGGGCGATGACCTCTTTGTACCAGCCAGTGGTCAGGGGAAGGAGGAACTGGTCGTAGATCCAAGCGCGCATCGGTGCTCCAGGCAGGTGCGCCGCATAACGCTTAGATCGGACCCATGGAGATCAGGGACTGGGCAGAAACCGTGCTGTTTGGCACGGCCTTGGCGGACAAGCTGATCGCACCAACTCAGCTGTCGGATTCCGCTCGTGGTCAGCGGATTGCCGTCCCCGACTTTGCTGGCCGCCCTTCCCCGCTCAAACCGTCCCCAGATCGCCTGCCCTTTCCCACAGCCAAGGGCGCTGAGCACGACGAGCGGCGCGGCGAGGTGCTGCACTTCTTCGCAAATCACGAGCTGCTGGCGATGGAACTGATGGCGCTGACCCTGTTGCGCTTTCCGGGCGCGCACCCGTCATTTCGAAGGGGTCTGGTGTCGACGATGACCGAAGAACAGGGACACTTTCGGCTGTATCAGGCGCGCATGCAGCAGCTCGGGGTGGAGCTCGGTTCGGTGCCCGTGAACCGCTTCTTCTGGGACACGCTGGCCCATGTGGACAGCCCCGCCCATTTTCTCGCAGGCATGGCACTCGTCTTCGAACAGGCCAACCTCGACCACTCGTTGCATTGGATGCGGGTGTTCCAACGCATGGGCGACACCCAGTCCGCAGCGATCATGGACACCGTCTACCGCGAGGAAATCGGACATGTTCGCTCGGGCCTGCACTGGTTTGACAAGCTGCGACCAGAAGGCGACCGGTGGGATGTGTGGACCGGC
>CAYYHT010000093.1:0-14646 GCA_964471355.1 uncultured Enterobacteriaceae bacterium | reverse complement strand
GGGGGAAGGAAGCTTGCGACCGCACGGGTCCCCGCGGCCAACTTGCGGGATGGGTACCGGAATATTGCGCTCATCAGCCGGCCTCCCCGATTTCGTAGTGCATGGCATCAAGGGTCACGGTCAGGACCTTCTCGCCTCGCACCTTGGACGTCTTGAACACTGCTGAATCCACAGACACCGGGTAGCCCGAGGTCTCGACGTCGTAGAGGAAGTTCACCGACTCCTCCAGGCTGATGCGCTTGAGCACGATCTTGTAGCCCGTCGACTTTACGCTTCCGGCTTCGTCCTGGGCGCCCTGCTTGCTGACGGTCAATGCATCGCGAATACCCACCTTGGAGGCGGTCTCTTCGAGGAATGACGAGGGGGTCTTGCCCTTGTACTGTTCAGCGGTCTTTTGAGCGACCAGGACTTCGTCATGAGCGGCGGCGTACTGCTCGCGCAGCACCAGCAGCATCTCGTACTTGTCCTTTTGCTGGGCAATCGTCGCGGCCCGGTCATCGAGCCAGCTGTTGAGGGTGAACAGCAGCGCCAGGACGAAGATGCTCGAGAAGAAGATCATCATGCCCGCAAGCAGCTTGCGGTCTCGCGAGGACATGCTCTCGAACTGTCTGTTGATGAAGTTCATGAGTCACATCCACAGTCTTCAGGAATCGGGATGGTCACCGCGAACTTCACTTTGTTACGGGTCTTTCCCTTGTCCTGGATGGTCGTCTCACCGAAGCACTCATTCTTCTTGAGGGACGCTTCGACCTTGGCGGACGAAGCGTAGCCGTCGGTCTCGGCGTCGAAGGTGACCAGTCCGGGCGTGATGGTCATGTTGCTGACATCGACCGTGACGGCCTTGGGTGCAGGAAAGGCCTTGGTCAGCTGCAGTAGCCGATCGACCGTCGGTGGCCGCGGTTGAATCCCCATCTTGGCGGCCTTCTCTTTCTCGGCCTTGACCCCGGCGAGCATCAGCGACTCGGCGTTGGTGGTGTTGACGACCGATGCGTTGACCCCGTCGAGCTCGGTGGTGACGACCAGGTCGATGATCTTGGCTTCGAGCTCGCCCTGTTCCACACCAAGGGAACGGTAGTGCACAGCAAAGAGCACAATCGCGGCGATGGAGAGGAAAGCCCCCAAGCTGCTGACGAGGGTGAAGGAGGCACGCAGGATGTCCACGCCACCCTTGAACGCCAGGTCGTCGACGCGCAAGTCAATGGGCTTGCCCCGCGAGGAGCCAGCCAGGTATTGGCTCATGGCGCCGGCCATCGCGAACTCGCCGGGTACCGGGTCGCCATCACGGTCAGCAATTGCCGTGACCTGGACCCCGAGGTCCTTGGTCAGGTAGTCCTCGAATGGGTACAGCCGCGCTCCGCCACCGGTCAGCAGCACGCTGTCGATCTCGACCTCGAGCGCGTCCTCGGCGTTGATGAGCGTGGTGCGAATCTCGGCCAGCAGCACACCCATCTCTTGGTCGACTGCCACCCGGGCAGTGGCCGAGAGCGGGTCGCCCTGTCGTCCGATTCCCGGGTCGGTGCTCTCGGCTTCTTGCACCAAGCCATGCTTGATGCGCTCGGCCTGCTCCCAGCTGCACTCCATGGAGCGCTGGACTGCCAGAGTGAAGTCGCGGCCACCCAAGTCAATGGCCCGAGACCACTGCACCACGCCGTCGATGCAAACGCTGATGACCGTGCGGAGATGACCCACATCGATGAGCGCCATGGGAGCATCCTCTCGGCACCATTGCCCAGCGATGTCGCCGTCGATGTAGACGCGCTGTGGATCCAGGCCGCGGTCCGAGAGCTCCAGGAGCCAGGATTCGACGGGCTCATTGGGAGCCAGAGCCACCATGAGCGTCGTGCCGTCGCCAACATCGAGCACGCGATGGCCCATCAGCATGTCGTCCATGTCGAATGGGACCTCACCCTCGACGGTGAACGGAAGGGTCTCGGCGACCTGGGTTTGGTCGGTAAACGGCACTTCCATGCGTCGCATCGTCGCCCGATCAATGGGCCAGCATGCGACCACAGAGTTGCCGGGGGCCCGCCACTCGGGGTGCTCGACCAACAACGCGTCCAGTGCGGCGAGACGGGACTCGTCGGTCGGCCCATTGACTTCGTCCTGGGGCACTGCATCGCTGTAGCGGTCCTCGAGGACCCAGCTGCGGCCGCTCTTGCGCATGACAGTCACTTTGACGCTGTGGGAGCCCAGGTCCAGGGCGATCAAGCTGGCCATTATTGCACCTTGTAGTAGACGATTTTGCCCGTGTTGGACTGGGTGAAGTCGAGCACGGCTTCGATAGTGACCGTGGCTTGGTTGACCTGTCCGACGCTCTTGACGCGGAACACGGTCGATTCGGTGGTGATGGCCTGCGCCAGACCCGGTTGGACCGCAAAGCGCATCTGCGGTTGCATGACCGGGTGCGTGCCCTGGCCATAGGTGGTCAGCTGCTGCACAAAGCCCTGCACATTCGAGACCGGCACACCCTGGGCCCGCTGCATCATGACGCCCTGCAGCGCCGCATTGATGGCCTCGGGGGTCTTGGGCTCGATGTAGGCGGTCATCAGCGCCCTCAACACCACACAGTCCGCGGTGTTGATGTTCACCTTGCCGGCACCGTAGATGGTCAGGTACTCGCCGTAGCGCTCCCAGATGTCGTCGTCGTGCCAGCCGTCGACCAAGCGCACCTCGGCCATCGAGTCGAACTTGGCATTCTTGGCCAGGTAAGGGTCTTCGAGGTTCTCGTACATGCTGTCTTCGCGGCCGCCGGTCAGGGCCATGCTCATGTCGTCGGCGTCGACCCAGTCGGCGAGGTTGGCGATGATGTCCCAGCGCTCGATGTCTTTTTCATAGAAGAACTGGTCGTGGTCGTTCTCGCTGGACAGGTCGATGGTGTTGAAGCTGCCGTTGAGCGGGTCGAGACTGCCTTCGATGCCGTTGCAGAAGTCCTTGCCGCTCATCATGGCGTACAGGCGCTGGGCGACGGGGTCCTTCTCGCGCAGGGTGGCGGTGTCTTGGGCCGACAGCAGGCTGATGTTGATGCGGCGTTCTTCGTCGATGACCTCGGCATAGAAGTCGCCGTCGAAGTCCAGGAAGCTCTTGTCGCTGCTCGCCGTGCTGGACTCGCGGCTCTCGGCACGCTGCTCTTCGGTCAGCAGGTCCTTGCCATTGCCGGCATCGTCAAGGGCTTGGGCACGCTCGACCTCGTCCTCGGGAAGGACTTCATCCATGTCGCCACCGGTGACGAAGATCATGCGCATGAAGCCGGTATTGATGAACGGAACGGCCTGCCACAGGGCGTCCGCACCCAGGTACTGCGCGACCAGTGGGTTCTTGCCGATCTTCTTGCTGGCGACCAGAATCAGCTGGTACATCTGCAGCCCGCTCATGGCCAGAGCCTCGGCCTTGGCCTCGTCCCGCTGGTGAGCGGCGAGCTTGAGGCGCACGGTGGCCGAGTACTGAATCTCGGAGATCATCACCGTCATGAACAGGATGCTGGTGATGACCATGAGCATGGCGATGCCACTGCGAGAGCTGCGTCCGACCCGGTAGAAGCGGTGGGCTCCGCGGGGCTTGGTCAGCTCGGTCCAGCCCCAAGCCATCCAGGCCCTGGCTGCGGGGGGTAGCGAGCTTGCGAGCGAACGGGTCCCCGCTGCCAGCTTGCTGGCCTGGTGGCGTAATATTGAGACCGTCAACTGTCACCTCCGAGCAGCCTTCGCGGCAGGGGGGGCGCGTATTGGAAGATGACCGTCGACAGAAAGGGGATGTCGACGGTGCGGTCTCGGTCATTGGGGTCGCGGCCGATGAGCACGAGTCCAATCTCGGCGGCTCGCGGCAGGCCGGCGGTGTCGGCCGTGTTGCTGGCCCACTCGTCGACCCACTCGTTGGTCTTGGGGTCCAAGAAGCGCACGTTGAAGCTGCGCACATTGTGGGCGATGGGGTAGATCGGCCCGCCCATGTCCATCTCGTTGTCGATGCGCGGCGATTCGCGGTGCCACAGCGTGTAGCCCTTGCCCTCGCCTGGGGTCGCCCAGATGCTGATCTCGGTCTGGTCACTCTCGCGGCTGTTTCGGTACAGGCGCTGGTGGCTAAACGTCGTGAAGAACAGCTTGTCGGGGTTGTCGTCTTCGTGGATGAACAGGGTCTTGTAGCGGTCTGGAGACGCGCCACTCTGGCTGATGAAGGCCAGCTGTAGTTCACGTCGCAGCAGGGACATGGTGACGCGGGCCGAGCGGGTCGTCGCGTCGCGCTCGGACAATAGCGTGCCCATCTCGGCGGCGTTGAACATCGTCTGCATGACGATGACCGACATGACCACCACAATCGAGATGGCCACAACCACTTCGATGAGCGTGAGGCCGCGGCGCTGGCGGCGCGTCAGGGAGCGCGCTTGGTCTCGCCGATTCACGTTCCACCCCCATCGGGAATGCGCTGGTAGGCGCCAGTGGGGTTGGTGATGTGCCCGGTGATGAGCACGTGGTCCTTTCGCTCGACGGCCTTGTCGTAGTTGTCGCCCCACCAGACCTCGACCTCGACGTGGCGGATGTACTTGGCGAGTTCTTCGCTGATGAGGTCGTTGCTGACACCCAAGTCGTTGAGCCCGGGCTGGTTCTCGCCCCCGGTCGATGCGGCATCGGAGCCAGGCATGGCGCCACCGAGGCCCAGGCCACCCGCGTCCTCCTCATCGTCGCCGTAGCCCTCGGCCATGTCGGCGATGTCGCTGGCCATTCCAAGGTCGATCTCGACCACCGAATAGCGCCAGTGGTAGTTCTCGAGCGCGTCGCCGAACTCGAGGTCGACAGCCTCGTCGCCGAAGTCGTCGAAGTCTCCGTCCTCTTCGATCTCCTGCTCTTCGTAAAAGCCCTCTTCCTCCATGCGCAGGCGCACTTCGGTCATCTTCTCTTGGGCCAGGTTCGTCGCCGTGACAAAGCGCTCGGCATCGACGGTCATCTTGACAGCGCTCGACTGAATCTCGACCAACAGCGTCAGGGACACCACCAAGATGGCGACGGCGACAATGACCTCGAGCAGCGTGAAGCCACGGCGGGAAGAACGCCGGGCTGTATGCAGCAGGCTGAAATCACAGACAGTTCGACCCGCAGGGTCGAGGCGCGACGAGGCGGCCGTCAGCGTCTGGACTGACGAGCGAAGGAGCGTAGCGACGAAAGCGAGGAGGGAAGACGCTGACTCCCAGGCCGCCGTAGGAGCGCCGATCATTAGTGCAGCTCCGGGATGTCGGTGGGAGGGTCGTCCGGATAGTCGCGGTCGCGGTCGAGGTCGCGCAGCTCGACAATCTCGGGGTGCAGGTGCACCACTCCGGACAGCGGCTCGACTTCGATGGTGTAGCCAACCTCCTCGTCATCGACGTCCACGAGCTGCACAACGGTGTGCTCGGTGAAGCCATTGCCGAAGATGTAGGTGTAGACAATCAGCGGATCTTCGGGATCTTCTTCGTCACCCGAGGGCTCGATCAGCTCGCCATACTGTGGGGTGTACACGCCTCGGAACCGGGTGCCCGCGGGCAGCTCGACCTTGGTCTGGAACTTGGCCGCCACCGCCATGAAGGTGCTCTCTTCTTGGGGGCCATCACCGCGTGCAAGCTGCTTTTTGGTGTACTTGCGCAGCTTGCGACGCTGCTCTTCCTCGGCGTCCTCGCGCTGCTCTGGGTCTTCGAAGATGAGCGTCGAGGCATCCCCGACCTCGATCTCGTAGTAGTCGGCGTCGAGGTGGTACGCGATGCGGAAGGTGGCGTTGCGCATGACCGCTTCGTCGTGCAGCAAGCCATAGGTGATGGCGAGGTCTCCGGCGGCCCGACGCTGCTGCAGCTTGAGAATGGACATGAGCGAGGGCACAGCAATCGCCACCAACGCAAGAGCGATGGCAATGACGACGAGCACCTCGAGCAGGCTCATTCCTCTTCTGGCTAGCAGCCCGCGTCGACGCGCGGGGATGGCGGGAGACCGAGTCACTGCGATTACATCTCGCTCATCTTGATGTCGGCGTTGTTGCCCGTGCCGCCCTCTTTTCCATCCTTGCCGTGGCTGATGATGTCGAAGGACAGGTTGTTCGGGCCCGGGGACACGTAGATGAACTTGTTGCCCCACGAATCCATGGGCACTTCTTCGTCCGTGAACACGGCGGCGAGGCCTTCACCGGCGCCCGGAGGCTTGTTGTTGCGCACCTCGAAGATCTTGACCTGCTGGGCCAGGCCGTTGATCGTCATCTTGGTGGTGTCGACCTTGCTGTTGTCGAAGACGGTCAGCACGCCGAAGCCGATGACACTCATGAGCGTGAGGATGATGGCGATGACCACCATGATCTCGACCAGAGACATGCCCTTTCGGCCGCGGGAGCCGCGATGGGAACGGTTGTAGTCATTCAGGAACTGAGTAATTCGAGTCATTGGAAACTCCGTTTAAAGCTTACTTAATCATTGAAGAGATATTCATCATCGGCAACAGCAGGCCCAGGGCGACCACAAAGACCGCTCCGCCCAGCACCAAGATGGCCAAGGGGGCCAAGATGCTGGTCATGGCGTTCATGGTCTGTTCGACCTGTTCATCGTAGGCATCGGCGACAGAACCAAGCATGCCCTCGAGCTCGCCGGTCTTTTCACCGATGGCAATCATGTGGGTCACCATGGGCGGAAACTGTCCGCTGCTCTTGAGGGGTCCGGAGATAGTCTGGCCCTCCCGGATGCTGTTGGTCGCCTCGTCGACGACCTCCTCGATGACCACATTGCCAATGACATCGCGCACGATGCCGAGTGCCGAGATGATCGGCACACCGCTCATCATCAAGGTACCCAGCGTGCGGCAGAATCGGCTGACGGCCACCAAGCGGTTCATCTTGCCAAACACAGGCACCCGCAGCTTGATGCTGTCCCAGCGGTAGCGGCCGCTGACGGTGTTGATCCACCAGCGGAAGACGCCGATGCTGATGAGCGTGCCGAGGATGGGCACGAACACCCACCACGACGTCATGACGTCGCCGACAAAGAAGACCACCTTGGTGATGAACGGCAGACCCGCCTCGCCTCCCAAGTTGTCGAACAGGCTGCGCACCCGCGGAATGACGCCCACAAACAGTGCGGTCAGGATGCCCAGGCCAATCAGGCTCATGAGAATCGGGTAGGCCAACGCAGCCGCGAGCTTGCCCTGCAGCTTGACCCGCGCCTCGGTGAACTTGGCCAGGCGCCGAAGCACCAAGGGCAGAGAGCCTGCACGCTCGCCCGCACGCACCATCTGTATGTACAGGTTGTCAAACACCGATGGATGCTCTGCGAGGGCATCGGCGAGGGTGGCTCCCTCCATGACCTTCTGCTTCACCTGACTCAAGATGATCTTGAGCTTGGACTTTTCGGCCTGGTCAACAAGTGCGGTCAACGTCTCTCCCATGGGGACAGACGCTCCAATCAGCGTCGACATCTGCATGGTGAGCAACGAGATGTCGCCGGCGGTGATGAACTGAAAGTACTTCGAGAAGTCGATCTCGACGTTGAGCCCCGAGCCGGACGTGGCCGAGCCGTCGCTCTGTTCGCGTACATCGGTGGGGAAGACCCCCTGCTTGCGCAGCCGAGCGCGGGCGACCTTGGCCGAGTCGGCATCGATGATGCCGTTGGTCGCCTTGCCGCCGGCGCTGAGCCCTTTGTACTCGTAGACCGCCACTATGAGCCATCCCGGGCGACACGAAGGATCTCGTCAAAGGTGGTGACTCCCTCGAGCACTTTGGCCACGCCGTCGTCGCGCAGGGTCTTCATGCCCAGCTCGATGGCCTTTGCCTTGATGGCGCCGGAGTCCGCATTGCTGATGATCAGCGGCTTAAGCTCCTCGCGCATGCCCAGGAACTCGTAGATGCCGATTCGCCCGTTGTAGCCCAGGCTGTTGCACTCGTTGCAGCCCTTGGCCCGGTAGACCGTGTGCCCAGCGATGTCGGAGCGCGAGACCTCGAGGTC
This sequence comes from uncultured Enterobacteriaceae bacterium, assembly GCA_964471355.1. Lineage (GTDB taxonomy): Bacteria > Myxococcota_A > UBA796 > UBA796 > CAYYHT01. Next base: position 6,710 of record CAYYHT010000093.1, on the reverse strand, counting down.
GCTCAGCTCTTCATCGCTTGGGATGTAGGGAGCGCGGCAGACCGTGCACAGGCGACGAACCAGGCGCTGGGCCAGCACCCCTTCGAGGGACGAGGCAATGAGGAAGGGCTGCACACCCATCTCGGTCAAGCGAGCAAAGGCACCGGCGGAGTCATTGGTGTGAATGGTCGAGAACACCAGGTGACCTGTCAGCGAGGCCTGAACCGCGTTGTCGGCGGTCTCCTGGTCGCGAATCTCGCCCACGAGAATGACGTCGGGGTCCTGGCGAAGGAAGGAGCGCAGCGCACTCGCGAAGGTCAGGTTGATCTTGTGATTGACCTGCACCTGTCCGACACCGTGGACCTCGTACTCAATGGGGTCCTCGATGGTGAGGATGTTCTTGTCCGGACTGTTGATGGACGTGATGGCGGCGTTGAGCGTCGTGGACTTGCCCGAGCCGGTCGGACCGCACACCAACAAGATGCCGTGGGGCAGCTTGATGGTGTGACCAAAGGCCTCGAGAATGTGGTCGGGCATGCCGAGCGCACCCATTGAGATGACCTTGCCCTTCTCGAGAATACGCATGACCACGCGCTCGCCGTGGCGAACCGGGACCGTGCTGACGCGAAGGTCGATCTCGCGTCCACCCATGCGACGGCGGATTCGGCCATCTTGAGGCAGGCGCTTCTCGGCGATGTTCAGGCCCGCCATGATCTTGACGCGAGCGACCAAACGAGCCTTGACCGCCTGTGGAGGCCGGTGCGCTTCGTGCAGCACACCGTCGACGCGGTAGCGCACGATCAGGTCTTTCTCGAAGGGCTCGATGTGGATGTCTGACGCGCGCTCTTTGATGGCCTGGGTCAACAGCGCGTTGACGAAGCGAATGACCGGTGCCTCGTCGTCGCCGCTCTCGATCAGGTCAGCTTCGAGGTCGAGTCCGCCCTCGTCTCCGAACTCGTCCTCAAGACCGTCGATCATGGCGCTGGCGTCTTGCATGGCGCGCTCGTAGGCGTCATTCATTGCCAGCTCGAGCACATCGGTGGGCACGATGACCGGCCGAATCGAGCGGCCCAAGAGCACGCGAATGTCGTCGCACACAGACAGCCCATTGAGGTCGCATAGGCCGACCACAAGCTGTTCTCCGGACAAGTACAACGGCAGAATTCCGCGCTCTCGTGTCAGCGACAGCGGCAGGTTGCGAATCAGATCAGGGGTGATTCGCTTGTGGTCGACTTCATACAGAACCGGCAGACCCGACAGCTCCGAGATGGCCTTGGCCACGGCCACGGGGTCGATCTTGTCGCTCTTGCGCGCTGCTTGGCGCAGGGACATGCCTTGGCGATCTGCTGTGGACCGTGCCGCACGCAGCGACTCGGCATCGACGCCATAGCCAGCGAGCGCCTTGTCCACCGGTGTGCGACGAATGCCCATCAGCCATCACTCTCGGTGGAGGACTCTTCGTCCTTGGCGTCTTCGATGCCCTCTTCGATGGCGTCGCGAACGGCTTCGGTGGGCTGGTCATCTTCCCAGCCCTGGCGCGACGAGGTCTTCATGGCCGGGTCCCGCCACTCGCTCTCGGAGTCGACCATGTTCATGCTGAAGCGCAGCAGCTGGCGCATCTGCTCTTGCTGGTCCTCGGCGCTCTTGCCATAGAAGCGGCGCAGGAACTCCTGGCGCTGGGCCTCTTTGACCGCCATGACCTCCATCATGTCTTCGTTGCTGTCGATGATGTGCGGGGTCAGGAAGATCATCAGGTTGGTGCGACGGGCCGACTTGCGGCTGCCGCGGAACAACGTGCCCAAGATGGGCAGGTCGCCCAGAATCGGCACCTTGGTCTCGACGTCGGTCTCGGTGCTGCCCATCAGGCCGCCGAGCACGATGGTCTGGTTGTCTGCAACCAGCGCTGTGGTCTCGATCTCGCGCTTGCTGGTGATGAAGCCCGCGGTGTTCTGGTCCAGACCGCGGTTGTCCTCTTCGATCTCGGCGACCTCGAGCACGAGCTCCAAGGTCACGAAGTCCGAGCTGTTGACTCTGGGAGTGAGCTTGAGGGTGATGGCGACATCTTCGCGCTGGTAGCTGACGATGGGCTGGCCGGTCAGGTTGTTGATGCCGGAGCTGGTCGGGAATGGAATCTTCTTGCCGACGACGATGCTGGCCTCTTCGTTGTCCAGGGTCATCAGGTTTGGATTGCTGACGATGTTGACGCTGGAGTTGCTCTTGAGGGCATTCAGCACGATGCCGAAGGCCGGCACGTTGACGGTACCGAGCGCCGTCTCGACGGGGATGCTGGGGCCGAACACGCCGAGCGCCAAGCCAGTGAGCAGGTCCTGGCTGATGCCGCCAATCGAGCTGGCACCGAACTGGCCGCCGGTGACACCGACGGCGCCCTCGATGGGGGTGTTGACGGGTCCGTGGTAGGCGACGCCGATCTCGAACTCGTCATCACTGCTGATCTCCAGGATGACTGCATCGACATAGACCTGTCGACGACGCACGTCGAGGTCATCGATGACCGACTTCACTACCCGGAAGTCCTCTGGCGACGCGATGATGACCAGCGAATTGGTGTTCTCGTCGTGGGTGATGCGCATGCCCGAGTCAAAGGCGGCGACGACGCCGGTGTTTCCCTTCTTGCTCTTCGCTGCGGCGGCTGCAGCCGCTTTGCTGGCCTTGCTAGACTTGCTGCCTGATGTACGGCGCGTGGTCTGATTTCCACCCTTGCCACTGCTTCCGTTCTGGGACAGGTTCGACAGCACCTGTGCGATGTCTTCGGCTTTGGCGTGCTCGAGGAAGACCACGTGAATCTGGCTGCGGCTGGTCAGGTCGACATCGACGTCGACCTTCTCGAGCAGCTCTTTGACGGCCTTGTGGCCCTCTTCGTTGGCCAGCACGATCAGGCTGTTGGTGCGCTCTTCAGCGATGACCTTGCTGATGTACGACGACGCCTTGCCGGCGGTGGTGCCTGCACCGCTGTTCGCGGCCGGTGCTTTGTCGCGCTCGGGGCGGTTGCGGTTGCGGTTGCGGCGATTGCGCTTCTTACTGCGGTTGTTGTTGGCCGCGGCCGCCTGTTTCTCGCTGCCGCTTGCGGCAGTGCCATAGAGCTCTTCGATGATCTGGGCCACTTCCGACGCGGTGGCGTACTGCAGCGGGACAATCTCGAGAGACGACTTTGGAGCCGCCACATCAAGGTTCTTGATCATCTTGACGATCTTGCGCAGGTTCACACCGCTGTCGGTGATGATCAGTGTGTTGGTCGGCAGGTACTGGATGTACTTGCCCTCGGCGCTGATCATCGAGTCGATGACCTTGGAGATGTCGCCGACGGCCACATTGTCCGGCTGAACAATCTGGGTGATGTACTGCCAGCTGTCGGGGATGTAGTTCCCGTCGCTGACGACGATGGGCGTCTTGCCCGCTTCGCCGGACTTGATGATGCGCGTAAAGCCACCGGCGGTCACCGTGGTGTAGCCCTTGGCCTCGAGCGCCATCAGGAACGCCTCGTACGCCTGCTCGACGGGCACCGACTTGCGGCCGATCACCGTGACGGTGTCCTTGAGATTGCGCTCGTCGTCGATGACCAAGTTCATGTTCATCTGGGCGGCGAAGTACTTCATCATGTCGCCGATCTCGAAGTTCACCCAGTTTGGGATCACCTTGACGCCGGTCGGGATACGTGTGGGGAAGTTGTCGATGCCACCAGGTGGCGTGACGGGTGCTGCCGGATCAGGCGCAGGATCTTCCTGTGCGTGGGCCAACGGGCTTGAAAGCAGTGCCAAAAGCACCACTGCATGGGAAATCCATCTCACTGGACGTCGTACTCCATCGTCTGCTTCTTCCCGCGACGGGTGAGCTCAAAATTGAACGAGTCTTCTTTCTGAAGTTCTTGGAACGCTTTCATGGCCTCACTCATGGACGTGAGGTCGTAGCCATTGACCTTGTGCACAATGTCGCCATTGCGGATGCCGAGCTTCTCGCCGACGGTTCCGCGGCGAATCCCGCTCAAGCGGTAGCCATCAATCGCGCCATCGGCGCCTCGGTGGGGGATGGCACGGCCCAGGCGGCTGATGCCTTCGAGGTCGCCGAGATACTTGTCGACCAGCTCTTGCTTGACCGTGTACTTGTTGTCGCCGTCCTTGCTGATGCCGTCGTCGTCGGTGACATTCTTGGAGGTGTTCGGCTTGGCGCCCTTCTTGTTCTCGGTCGACATCTTGATGACTTCTTCGACGCCATCGGGCCGGCGAATCTTGACCTCGTACTTCGAGATAGTCAGCACCTCAGCGCCCAAGATCTTGTCGCCGATGCCGTAGCCCGACCCGGAATGCTCGACGCCGTCCCGCACGATGAATGCGGTGCTGAACGAAGCCGGAATGGCGACCATGGTGGCCAGCAGCTTGACCTTGAGGTCGCTGACGCCTGTGCTCTCGTCGCCGCCCTCGGGCTCCTTGCCGATGGCCGAGGAGTCAAACACGTTGCGGGCGAGAATGCCGCTGGCGTACGAGGCCTTGCTGGTTCCCGCACGACGGGTCGGCTTCTTGCGAGGCTCAGTGTCAGCCACCACACCGTCTTTGGTCGTCGCGACGGGAGGGCCATCGATGCTGGCGACCACCGCTCCCTCGGGAAGCGAGAAGACGACGGCGGCAACGCCCTGATTGACGCCGCCTGCGCACAAAACGGTGAACATTGTGGTCAGAAAGGCAACCAGCACTGGGATTCGAAGTCGCTGCAACTGTGGTCTCCGGCAGCCTATGGTGCAAGAACCGAGCCAAGCTGAAAACCCCCTTCCGTCGCGCATCGAGCGGGGCTTTGCGACATCTTGTCAACGCAGAATCAGGGAAACTCAGGGGCGCGACAAAGTGTCAATCCGCCCGAACAGGCGGCCTGCTAGGATGGCAGCGAATGTGGCTGCTGACTTCGATCGCCCTCGCGCAAACCCTCGTTCTTCCGCCTGATTCCGAACGGTTGGACGAACGAGCCCGGCTGCTGCCGGACGTGGTGACCGAACACGATGTGCGCGAGCTATTTGTGAGAGATGGTGCGAACGAGCCTCCCCTCCCATCTCAGGGCATGCTCGACGACCTCGTGGCTCTGGCTGACCACCGCGACAAGTTCGTGCGACGGCAGATTCCAGAGGCGCTGCTGCCGTGGTTCGTCATTCACACTCAAGGTCCGCTGTCCGACGGGCATGGGCAGGTGGTCTCTGAAGACATCCTTACCAAGCTCGCCCACGACCGAGACAAGGCGGTGCGTCGCCGGACGGCTCGCCTGTACATGGACATTCGGCCCGACTTCGTCAGCCCGGCGGTCGGGCGGGCTTTGCTCGAGCTGAGCAATGACAGCAATCGAGGGGTCCGCAGGGCCGCGCTCGCAGCACTGGCCGAGGCGCCTCGCCAGGGCATTCTTCCGGGCTCGGTCGTATGGATGCGCGCCATGGACGCGGCTCGATACACAAAGGGAGACGGTCGCACCGCTTGCAACACCCTGGCCAAGCTGCATCGCGACGTCAGCCAGTCCGACATTATCGACCCCCGGCTGGCTGTGGGCCGCTGCATCCTCTTCCATCCAGAGCACGCTTGGGGGGTGTGGAATGCCTGGCGTGAAGAGGTCCCCTTTGACCCGAACCAAGCCGACGGGCTGTTGAACAACACCATTGGCTGGAGCGGAAGCCTGGGGCGCTACTGGGCCGAGACCAACCCCGAGGACTTCGCAATCGTGCTGGCGCATTGGCACCCGACCGACCCCCAGCGCCTGCAGATGGTGAAGGATTCTCTGGAGTTTTCCGACGAGCCGTCCATCCGGAGTGCACTGGGCCTGACCCCGGGACAAATCCGAGAGGAGCTGCCTGTGGAGGGAGAAGTCGACGTGCTGCCCTTCGCGCTGCCGGACTAGCGCTGGCAGCTAGGCTGCTAAGGACGAATCGCCTTGCACACGCGCAGGTAGTTCAGACCCAGCACCTTGCGAATGCGCTCATCGCTCCAGCTTCGGTCGAGCATGTCCTGAACCAGCAGTGGATGGTGGGTGACATCAGGCAGGTCCCGCGGCGGGATGATCATGCCGTCGTAGTCGCTGCCAATGGCCGCCACGTCCTCGCCCGCCACGTTGATGATGTGTTCGAGGTGCTCGACAATCTTGATGCGGCTGCCAAACATGCGCACGTTCTCGAGAAAGGAGCTCTGGTACATCACGCCGACGACGCCACCGCGCTCGGCAATCGCTCGAATCTGGTCGTCATCGACGTTGCGCCAGTGGTCATAGACCGACTGCACGCCCGTGTGGGTGACGACTGGAGGCAGGTCGCTGCTGTGTTGTTCCAGTGCGCCCCAGAAGGTGGGCTTTCCCGAGTGGGCCAGGTCCACGAGCACGCGGGCATCATTGCAGCGCTCGACCATGTCGCGGCCGCGATCGGTGATGCCGACGTCCCGTCCGGCGGGGCTGTTGGTGCCCCCCAACACCGAGCTGGTCAGGTGGACCAACGTGATGCGGTGCAGCTGCTGGCCCACCTCGGTCTGCAACACCTCGGGCTCGGACGCGATGGCATTGCCCCCTTGCAAGGTGAGGAAACAAGCGAGTTTTCCGGCCTCGTAGGCCCCGTCATAGCCCGATCGAGTGGTGACGTGAGCCACCTCGTCGGCATGGGTCTCGATGCGGGCGATGGCGGCTTGCATGTTGCGCAGGGTCGCCGCGTGACGATTGGCTTCGGGACGCGCGGGATTGGTGGCGATGTCATAGGCCAG
>CAYYHT010000092.1:0-14666 GCA_964471355.1 uncultured Enterobacteriaceae bacterium | reverse complement strand
AGATTTGCCGCGCCATATGTGTGGAACGAGCCCCAATCGTGGCCGATGAGCACCGCAGTCTCGGCGCCGAGCGTATCCATCAGGCCTAGCACGTCGTTGGCCAAGGCCAGTCCGCCGTAGTCGCCGTCTGCTGGGGCAGAGCTCGGTGGATAGCCGCGGATGAACGGTGCGACGGCTCGGTAGCCCAGCTCGACCAGGTGTGGAATCAGCTCGGTCCAGGTGCGGGCTGTGTCTGGAAAGCCGTGAAACAGAAGGACCAACGGTCCGGTTCCCTCGTCAATGCAGGCGAAGTCGATGCCGTTGGCGCGGTGGGTCACAAGCTCAAACATGGCCCATCGTAGCGTGATGACAGGGTCAAGTTGCTGCCCGATAGAGGCGTGCCGGCTATGGTGGTTCCATCCCTGGAGATGGCCGATTCTTGCTCTGTTGTCCCTGCTGATCTCGCTGTCCGCTTCAGCTCACGAAGGACTGCAGCACCAGCTTGCCCAGGCCGACGAGCGAATCGCCGCTGAACCGACCAGTGCCGACGCCCTGCTTGCGCGGGCGAGGCTGTTCCAGCACGGACAACTGTACGGGTTTGCGCTGCGCGATCTTGATGCCGCTGATGCGCTGCAGCCGGGACTTCGGCCGGTGGCCTTTGTGCGTGCCCAGGTGCATCGCGACCAAGGGGACTGGGCACGGGCCGAGAGCGTGTGGCTGATCTGGTCTCAGGGGGGCAAGCCCACCATTCCAGGGTTCAAGCTGCTCGCCGATGTCTACGAAGCGACCGCCCGCCCCGATGCTGCCCTGAATGCCCTCGACGAGGCCGTCGCGCTCGGGGCTGGGCCGGACACAGCACTGCGACGGGCGCGGCTGGCGGCGTCGCTGAACTTGATGGACCGAGCCTGTTCGGGTTTGCTGGCTGACGCCGACCGCTTGGGTGCGGTGGTGTTGCGCCTCGAGCTGTACCGCCTCGAGCTGAGCCGCGGACGTGCTGATGCAGCCATCGCACAGGCGTCGAGCTTGCTTGCCACGATGCCCAACAATCCGGACTGGCTGCTGCTGCGCGCCCAGGCCCATCGCGCGGCCGGTCACCACCAGCAAGCAGATCAGGACCTCGAGCGGGCGCTCGCCCAGCTGACTGACCAGATTGCCGTTCGTCCCACCCCCCAACGCCTCGCTGCTCGCGAGGCCATTTCGCAGGCCATGGAGAGATCCCCGTGATTTTGCTCTCTGTCTTCGCCTTCACTGCCGATGCGGCGCTCACCCGAGAGCCGTATCTGCAGCGCACCACCCCGACCGAGACCACCATTGTGTGGAGCACGCTGCTGCCCGCCAGCGGTGAGATCCGCTATGGCACCGATCCCGCGGCTCTGACCCACACCGTGTCCGCCTCCCGCGACATCACCTTGTTGAGCGGAACTCAATACCAAGCGCGACTCACGGGCCTGTCGCCGGCGACTACCTACTACTACGAAGTGCGCAGCAACGGCGCCATCGAGGCGGGCGGACCGCTCTACTACGTGCAGACGCCACCTGTCGCTGGCACCCGCAGCAAGGTGCGCATGTGGGCTGTCGGAGACTCCGGCACCGGCGACGCCAGGCAGCTTGGTGTGCGCGACGCGATGCTGGGCTTTGTGGGGCCGGACCGTCCCGACCTGTACCTGCACGTCGGCGACATGGCGTACGGACAGGGCACGTGGCTGCAGTTCACCACCAACTTCTATGCGCCCTACAACACCGTCCTGCGCAACACGACGGTCTGGCCGAGCATCGGAAACCACGAGTCCAACTCGTCCAACTCCATCGACCAAACCGGTCCGTACTACGACGGCTACGTGCTGCCCAGCCAGGCCGAGGGCGGTGGTGTCGCGTCCGGAACCGAGGCGTACTACAGCTTTGACTGGGCAAATGCCCACTTCATCGTACTGGACAGCCAGGGCTCGGACCGCGCGGTCGGCGGGGCCATGCTGACGTGGCTCGAGAGTGACCTGTCCGCCACGACCGCAGAGTGGATCATCGCGTTCTGGCACCATCCTCCCTACACAAAGGGCACCCACGACTCGGACTACGAGACCGCTCATGTACAGATGCGTGAGTGGGCCATGCCGATTCTAGATGCGGGCGGCGTGGACTTGGTCTTGGGCGGCCACAGCCACATCTACGAGCGCAGCTACTTGGTCGATGGGGCCTATGACACCCCCACTACCGCCGTTGGCATTGTCGACGCCGCCGATGGCACACCGGGCAGCGACGGTCCCTACACCAAGAGCGACTCAGTGGTCGCAAACCAGGGGGCGGTGTTCATCGTCACCGGGCACGGTGGAAAGGCCAACGGCGGTGCGGGTGGGCATCCACTCATGGCAGTCAGCGACTGGCAGAACGGCTCGATGATCATCGACCTGCACGAGAACCGACTCGACATCGTCAATGTCGTCTCGACCGGAGCCATTCAGGACCGCGTCGCCATCGTCAAGGGCGATGGACTGCTGCTGATCGGTCCGAACGGCGGTGGTGGTCTGATTCCAGGCTCGACGGTTGCCATCACCTGGGAGACTGTCGGCACTACTGCGAACGTAGACATCGAGTACAGCTGCGACAACGGGCTCACGTGGACGGCCATTGCCTCCAACGTTCCAAACACGGGTGCCGCGGACTGGGTGGTGCCAGCCATCGAGACCCGAAATGCGCTGGTGCGTGTTGTGGACTCCGCCGATTCAAGCCTGTGGGACGAGAGCAACGCACGGTTTGGCATTGGAGCCGGAAACGCTGAGATCGTGCCGTTCGGCTCGGTGTGGAGCTTCGACGACAGCGACACCGACCTGGGCTCGGCGTGGCGAGACCTTTCCTATGACGACTCGGGCTGGGCCACGGGTCGGGGCCAGTTCGGCTTTGGTGATGGGGACGAAGCGACCCTCGTGGCCGACGCGGACCCCAACATCGCCAGCACCTATTTCCGTCACACCTTCGACTTGGCGTCGGTGCCAGCGGGGGGAACGGTCGGTGCGCTGTACGACGATGGGCTGTTGGTCTGGCTCAACGGCACGCTGGTGTTGAGTGAGAACGTGTTGGGAGCGCAGCACGATCAATACGCCCTGGGCAACCCTGGCGACAACTCGTCGGTCAAGGCAGCGGTCTCTCCTGCGGCGTTCGTGGCAGGCACCAATGTATTGGCGGTCCAGGTCAAGAACCACAACTCGGCCAGCTCCGATCTGTCCTTTGACCTGCGCCTCGAGGTCGAGCAAGCCGCGACGGGCGCACCCGCCTGCGAGATCGAGACGGACACCGACACCGACACCGATTCGGACGCCGACGCGGACACCGACACCGATGCCGATTCGGATGCCGATAGCGACACGGATTCGGACACGGACAGCGACACGGATTCGGACGCGGACAGCGACACGGATTCGGACAGCGACGTTGAGACCGGAATGGGCCTAGATGAGGGCGGCTGCGGGTGCTCCAGCTCCGAGTCTGGCGCCCCATGGCTGATGATTGTGCTGCTGGCTACTTCGCTGCGACGGCGCAGGTCTTTGCCAACGCCGCGTTGAGCTCGTCCAAGCGAATGGGTTTGCTGACGTACTCGTCCATGCCGGCCTCGATGCAGCGCTGTCGATCGCCGCTCATGGCCTGGGCAGTCAATGCGATGATCGGTCGGTCGTAGCCCTTTTCCCGCAGCATGCGTGTGGCCTGCAGGCCGTCCATGATGGGCATCTGCACGTCCATCAGCACTACGTCCCAGTTGTGGGCCATGGCCGCATCGACCGCAGCCCTGCCGTTGGCGACCAGCGAGACGCGGTGTCCGGCCTTTTCGAGCATCGCGCGGACCAGCACCTGGTTCACTGGATGGTCTTCGGCCACCAAGATGAGCAACGACGGAATCGAGCGGTTGGCGGCGATGTGCAGTGACTGTGTCTCGGTCTCGCGGTCTGCCCAGTGCACGGAATCGGGGGTCTCGGCTGGCGTGTCCTGGGCCTCACCGAGCTTGGCGGTGAAGGTGAAGACGGTGCCGACCTTTACCAGGCTCGACACGGTCAGCTGACCTCCCATCAGCGCCACCAGCTTCTGCGAGATCGACAGGCCGAGTCCGGTCCCGCCGAACCTCCGAGTGGTGGAGCCCTCGGCTTGGGTGAATGCCGAGAAGATGTGATCGACCCGCTCGGGTGCGATCCCGATGCCGCTGTCCTGGACCGAGAAGGAGTACATGCCGTCGGACTGGGCCGATACGCGCACGGTCACCGAGCCCTCTTCGGTGAACTTGATGGCGTTGCTCACCAAGTTGACCAGGACCTGAGTCAGCCGGGTCGGGTCGCCCATCACCCTGTTGGGTACATCGTCTCGAATCTCGCACTTCAGGTTCAGTCCGCGGCGCCTTGCGATGGTTCGGTGGGATGCGAGGGCGGCAGCGACCATGTTGCGCAGGTTGAACGAGATCACCTCGATGTCGAGTTTTCCCGCCTCGATTTTCGAGATGTCTAAGATGTCGTTCAGCAACATCATCAGGTGATCGGCGGACTGCGCCAGCGTCTGGGCATGCTTGAGCTGGGTGGCCTCGAGGGGTGTGTCGAGCAACAGTTGAGCCATGCCGATCACGCCGTTCATCGGGGTGCGGATCTCATGGCTCATGTTGGCCAGGAACTCGGACTTGGCCTGTGAGGCGTGTTGGGCTCGTTCCCTTGCTTCGACAAGCTGTTCTGCCATCTCGGCCCTGGCCGCCATCTCGTCGTTGAGCTGCTGCTCTCGGTCGCGGTCCTGCTGGAATAGGTAGCTGAACTCGACGCACAGACCGGCCAGGGGCACGCCGTAGCCAAGGATCTTGAGGAAGTGCGCGATGTTGAAGTGGTGGTCGAACAGCGCGGTTGAGCCCAGAGCCATGTGCAGCTGCACGACGATGTCGGGGACGGTGCTGACAACCAACGCATGGGTGAACACACTGGGCGCCCGCCGGTGCAGCGCCGGAAACACGAACACCCCTGCAAAAGCGAACAACCCCAGGGGCACGATGTCCCACGGCCGGGTGATCGAGGCATCAGGGTAGGTGGTCTGCGGCAGATTTGGGGTGGCGGCCGACACGGCGATCACCGCATAGGACAGCAGCAGAAAGACGCCGCCGGCGCCCACGACACTTCGAAAGGGGGATTGCCGGTCCTCGGGCTTGGTGTCCAGGGTGCGCCAGACAAGTGCTACGCCGACCATCAGGATCAGCACATTGAAGGAGCGAGAGAGCGCCCAGGTAAAGGGCACCAGGTCGGCTGGAGGCGCCGATCCCTCCAGAAGTCGGTCTGCGGCCAGCACGTGAAAGCCATCGAGCGCCGCGGCAGCAAACAGGGCCAGAGCCACCACAGGGGGGACGAGGTTGTCTCGGAACTGCATGTACAGAGCGGCCAGAACCACGGTGCACGCGGCGATGCCAACCGCCGACCACTCCAACAGGGTGTGCACCATTGGGCCTCGTGCTGCGGCAAAGACGGCGTCCATTGTTGCGGTTGTACCGGGCTCGATCGGCGTATTCGCCGTGCCGAAGTCGATCCCTAGCAGTCCTAGTCCGAATGGCGCGACCGAAATCGCCACCACGGCGGCGACGACGGACGGGGGAAGGGTCCTGCTAGGTCCGGTCGGTGACGTCACTCGCACTCCTCGGAGTACCTTTCGGATCGGTCATCGGGGCATTGAAGCGCATCACGCCGGAGTGGCGAGTCCAGCAATCAGGCTCGCCGCGATCTTGTCGATGGGACGCACGACTTGGGCCGCTCCAATCTCAAATGCAACCTTGGGCATTCCATAGACCACGCAGGTGGCCTCGTCCTGGGCCACGGTACCGGCTCCGGCTTTTCGCATGGCGAGCATGCCGTCGGCTCCGTCCTTGCCCATGCCGGTGAGCATGGCTGCCGATGCGTTGCTTCCGGCGCACTTGGCGACCGAATGCATCATCACGCTGACGGATGGCCGGTGACCATTCACCTTGGGGCCTTGGGAGAGCTTGACGCGGTAGTGGCCGCCGGAGCGCACAACCTCGAGGTGGTGGTCTCCTGGAGCAATCAGGATGCGTCCTGCCATGACACGGTCGCCGTCTTCGGCTTCCTTGCACACCATGGCGCACTCTTGATTCAGGCGATCGGCGAAGCTCTTGGTGAACCCCGCCGGCATGTGCTGCACCACGACGATGCCCGGTGTGTCGGCATACATGGCCGTCAGCACGACACGCAGGGCTTCGACACCACCGGTCGATGACCCGATGGCGATCACCGTGTCGGTCGAGGTGGCGAGTGCCGAGTTGCCCCCGTTGGCTGGCGGCCGGCGGCTGGCGCGCAGTGACTTGTGGTGGGCCACATTTGCAGTTGCGGCGATCTTCACCTTGGTACGCAGCTCTAGGATCATGGAGTCCAAGCCACCTGAGAGGTTCTGTGATGGCTTGGTGACGAAGTCCACAGCCCCGTAGGACAGGGCGTCGAGGGTGATCTGACGCCCACGACCGGTGAGTGAGCTGACCATCACCACCGGGACGGGGTGCTGCGGCATCAGCCTGCGCAAAAACTCGACCCCATCCATGCGTGGCATCTCGACGTCGAGGGTGAGCACATCGGGCTTGAGGTTTACGATCTTGTCGCGGGCGTCGTAGGCGTCCCGAGCCGTACCCACGACGTCGATCATGGGGTCTGAGCTCAGGCCTCGCTGCAAGATCGCACGGGCAAAGGCGGAGTCATCGACAATGAGAACGCGCACTCGCCGGTTGCGGATGCTCATCAGCGTCTCCTGTACATGCCCGATTTGACGAGATCGAATGGGACGTCGAGCGACTGAAGCGACTCAGCCATGCCGATGAACACCATGCCGCCAGGCACCAGGTGCGAGTGGATACGGCGCAAGATGCCGCGCTTGGTGTCGTCGTCGAAGTAGATCATCACGTTGCGGATGAACACAGCATCGAAGGGTCGCTTGAACGGATACGACGCATTGAGCAGGTTAAAACGACGGTATACGACGTCGGCGCGCAGATCGTCATTGACGCGGAACTGCCCGTTTGCCTGTGAAGTGAAGTACCGCTGCCGCAGCCGATTGGGCATCAACTCCACCCCATCGGCGGGGTACTGGCCGTACTTGGCGGTGTCGAGTGCCGCCTGGCAGATGTCGGTGCCCAGCACGCCCGCCGTCCACTGGCGGTAGTCGGGACCCAGAGCCTCGCGCATCATCATGAGCAGGGTGTAGGGCTCTTCCCCTGACGACGCGGCGGCGCACCAGACGCGCAGGTCTCGGCTCTGTTCGGCGCGTTTGCGAGTGATAATCGCTGGCAGGATGTCATCGCGGAACCACTGGAAGTGGGCGTTTTCGCGCCAGAAGAAGGTGTGGTTGGTCGAGATCTTGTCGACGATCTCGCCGACCGTCTTCTTGGTGGGGTGTGCGAGGTGGTCGCGGAAGAAGTCGTGGAAGACGGTGTAGCCCGCCTTTCGGACCATGCGCTGCAGCCGCGTCTTGATGAGTGTTCGCTTCTCGGGCGGCAGCTGAATTCCAAACTGGGACTGAACCAAGGTCGAGATGTGGCGAAACTCGCTGTCGGTCATCTCCATGTCGATGGTGGCGGTGACGGCCATGGGCGCTCCAGGAGGATCGGGGGAGAAAGGTGTGCGATAAACGAAGAGGGGCCGCCCAAATGGGCGGCCCCTATGGCCGATCAGTACCGGCCGAATTCCGGGTCATCGAGAGCGATGACGTCACTGGGTCGTGCAGCCTTGGCCTTGGTGCTCGTGCCCTTCTTGGGCAGAGGCGTACGCGCCGCCGGCTTGGGTGCTGGTGCACCGCCGCCCGATTGTGCCTGCAGGAACGCCTGGAAGGCCGCCATCATCTCTGGGGTCATCTCCATCGGGGCGCCTCCGGCCATCTCCTGCTTCTTGAGGATGAACGCTGCCAGCAGCTCGCGCAGGGTCTCGGCCTGACTCGACAGCTCTTCGGCTGCCGATGCGCTCTCTTCAGCGCCCGCGGTGTTCTGCTGGGTGATGTCGTCGACTTGCTTGAGGCCCTGGTTGACCTGTGCGATGCCCTGCGCCTGCTCGTTGCTGGCTGCGGCAATCTCGGCGACGAGGTCGGTGACCTTGCCGACGCCGTCGACGATCTTGGTGAGTGCCTCGGCCGTGCCCTTGGCGATGTTGCCGCCTTGACTGACCTTCTGGATCGAGCCCTCGATGAGGTCGGTGGTCTCTTTGGCCGCGTTGGCGCTTCGAGCGGCCAGGTTTCTGACCTCTTCGGCGACCACCGCAAATCCCTTGCCGTGCACACCGGCTCGCGCCGCTTCGACTGCCGCGTTGAGGGCCAGCAGATTGGTCTGGAAGGCAATCTCGTCGATGACCTTGATGATCTTCGAGATGTTCTTGCTGGACTCGTCGATTTCGCCCATGGCGTTGACCATGTCCTTCATGCTCTCGTCGCCGCTGACCGCAAGCTCGCGGGCGGCCGCCGCTAGCTGATTGGCCTGGGTGGCGTTCTCGGCGTTCTGTCGGGTCTGCTCGGTCATCTCGGTGATCGATGCGGTGATTTCTTCGATGCTGGCTGCCTGCCGCGTCGAGCCCATCGACAGGGACTGCGCTGAGGTCGAGACCTGCCCGCTGCCCGCAGCAATCTGGTCCGATGCCGCCCGAACCTGCCAGAGGATCTCGTTGAGCCCGTCGAGCGTGCCGTTCAGGCCGTCCTTGAGGGCCGCGTGGTCGCCCTGGTAGTTCTCGGTGACATACGCGGTCAGGTCCCCTTCTGCGACCTTCTCGAGCTGTTTGCGAACCGCGGTGACCGGGGCGGTGATGGCGTCCACAATCTCGTTGATGGACGTCATCATCGGGGTGTACACGTCATCGAGCTTGCCGGCGTCACCGCGATGGGCGAGGTTGCCCGTGCGGCAGGCCTCGAACAGCGAGTCGACTTCGTTGCGGTAGGCGGCGCGGGCATTCTGGTCGAACCACTCGACGGCGTTGCCAATCTGCTCGCCGTCGGCGTCGAGCAGAGCCGTCAAGTTCAGTCCGAACTCGAGGCCACCCACCTCGATTTCGACCGCATAGGGCAGGCTTGCCAGATCCCTCATCACGCGGGCCTGGTGCGAGGGGTCCCGGTGGAAGACGTCGATGCAGGTGCCCACTGCGCCGTCGACAGAGAACGATGGGAACACACCTCGGAGTTTGGACTCGTAGCTGCGCAGCATCGTCACTAGCGACGGGTTGGCGTAGGTAATGACCCGGTCGTTGTCACAGAGCATGATGCATGCGCCTGCGCCGTCGACCATGGAGTTCATCGCAGCGGCCTGGTTGGCCGATTTGCGTGTCTCGGTCACGTCCGTCCACTCAAGCGTGGTGCCGATGTGCTCACCGGCCGCGTCGCGCATGGCGGTGGCATAGATGGCGAACAGCGACTCGCCAATCTGAATGTCCGTTTGCACAGGCATGTTCGACGCATTGCTCAGCAGTGCGCGCTGGTGTGCGGGGTTCTTGTGGAACACGTCGATGCACGTGCCAATCAACTTGCTGGCATCGAAGCCCGGGTATTGAGCCTTGAACTCGTACAACTTGGATGCCACCAACGCAATGGTCGATGGGTTGGCATAGGTGACTTCGAGGTCGGCGTTGACCATCATGATGGCGACGTCGGCGCCCTCAATCGATGACTGCAGGCGGGCTGCGGTGTCTTCCTGGACGCGCAGCTCGGTGACGTCCTGCCACTCGAGGGTGGCACCGATGTGGTCCCCGGCGGCGTTGGTCATGGCCGTGGCATTGATCGAGTAGGTGGACGGCCCAATGTTGATGTCGGTGGTGACCGGCATGTTGGCGGCGTTGCCCAGCAACTTTCGCTGGTGTGACGGGTCCTTGTGGAAGACGTCGATGCAGGTGCCGATGACCTTGCTCAGGTCAAAGCCTGGGTAGGTGGCCTTGAACTCGCCGATCTTCGACTGAATGAGGTTCACGGTCGACGGGTTGGTGTAGGTGATCTCGAGGTCGCGGTTGATCATCATGATCGCGACGTCCGCGTTCTCGATGCTGGAATGCAGGCGGGCTGCGGTGTCTTCCTGGACGCGCAGATTGGTGACGTCCTGCCACTCGAGGGTGGCACCAATGTGCTCGCCGGCGGCGTTGGTCATCGCCGTGGCATTGATGGAGTACCTGGAGGGCCCGATTTGGATATCGGTCTGGACCGGCATGTTCGCGGTGTCGCTCAACAGGCGGCGCTGGTGCGCTGGGTCCTTGTGGAACACGTCGATGCAGGTGCCGACGACCTTGCTGAGATCGAAGCCGGGGAAGGTGTCGCGGAACTCACCGATCTTGGACTGGATGAGGTTCACGGTCGACGGGTTGGCGTAGGTGATCTCAAGGTCGCGGTTGATCATCATGATCGCGACGCCCGCGTTCTCGATCGAGGACTCCAGGCGCGCAGCAGCCTCTTCACGCTGCCGCATCGCAGTGATGTCCGACGCGTACTTGACCACCTTGAAGGGCTCTCCGTTCCTGTCGCAGATGGGGTTGTAGGAGGCCTGAAGCCAGATCTCCTTGCCACCCTTTCCAACACGCTGGATCGACCCGGCGGTGAACTCTCCGTTGTTGAGCTTCTGCCAGAACGCCGCGTATTCCGCGCCCGCGGCATAGGTCGGGTCCACGAACATGCGGTGGTGCTTGCCCTTCATCTCAGCGAGGCTGTACCCCACGGTGCTGGTGAAGTTTTCGTTGGCGGTGATGATGGTGCCGTCAAGCTCGAACTCGATGACCGCCTGAGACCTTCTCACCGCTTCGATCTGTCCGCGGAAGTCGGCCATCATCTCGGCGTGCTCTTCATCGTTTGCGGCGGGTGCCATCGTCGCGGTAGCGCCGCTGACCTCGCCTTCCTCGTCGAAGCTCGGACTTACCGAGAAATCGACCGTGGTCTCTTCGCCCGAGCTCGCATGGGTGACGGTGAACGTATCGCTGTAGGCGGCGCCCTCGGCGAACGCCTCGTCGACGGGAGTCTGCTGGCGCTTGCTGCCGAAGCCATGCCAGGCGCGCTTGCCCTTGACTTGAGTGGCGGATTTTCCGGTCAGGGCCTCGGCAGCGGCATTCCATGCCACCACGCGGCCCATGCCGTCGACGGCAAAGGCTGCCACCGGGAGGGAATCAAAGAAGTTGTCGGTCGGTTTGCTGGACATGGGTTGTGGATCCGGTTGTGAAGTGGGTTCAGGGGTGCTTGCCGCCTTTGCTTGTTCAGCTGCTGCGGCTTCGATCATGACTGTGGCAATGGTGTTGAGAGCGTCGGACCAGGCTTGATGAGCCTCTTTGGTCCAGGCTTTTCCGGCGGTCTCGGCGAGTGCAAAGAGCATCACCTCGGCGACCGCCGGGTAGTGGGCGGGTTCGGCGCCGTACTTGATGTGGCGAACGCCAAGCGCCTGAAGGGTGGGAATGAGGACGTCTGGCTTGCTCAGGTTGGCCACGACCAGCGCGAGTGCCTGGACCAGCTTGGTCTGCTGGTCCTTGATCTCGACGCCCTCGAACAGCGGCTTGACGCTGGGATAGCGCTCAAAGAGCGTCTTGTAGAACAGGGCGGTGAGGTCCATCGCCTTGGGCTTGACCACCGCAAAGGTGGCTTCCAAGAGTTTGACGTTCAGGCTCATGCTGAGGCCTCCGTGGGGGCGTTGACAGATTCGAGTTCGGAGTGGCCAAGCAGCCTTCCCGCGTCGAGCAGGAGCCGGACGTTGTCGCCGACCTTGCCAAGGCCCTCGATGAAGTGTTCAGAAGTGCCGCCAACGGCGTGTGGGGGCGGTTCAATCTGCTCATTGGAGATGTCGACCACCTCCGAGACGGTGTCGACCACCAGGCCTACCCACCAGTCATTCACATTGATGACGATGATGCAGGTGCGGTCGTCATAGGCGCGCTCCTCGATGTGGAAGCGAGCGCGTACATCCATGATGGGAATCACCTTGCCGCGCAGGTTGATGACACCCTTGATCCAGGGCGGCACATCAGGCAGGACGGTGATGCGCTGAACCCCAATGATCTCGCGGACATACTGGATGTCTAGACCATAGAATTCTGTGCCAAGCACGAACGTCAGGTATTTGGACTGCTCGGTCTCCTCTTCTTCGAGGAGTTCAGCCTCTCGGGCTACGGACATGATTTCGCTCCGGAGTTGGGGTGCTACTCGAGCCACACGCGGTAGTCGCGTGTGTCTCGTTGCCAGGAAAAAAGTGGTTGGGGAATCAGGCCGCTCGCGGCGGCTTGTTGACTGATTTGATCGAGGTCGATGCCGGCTTCGCGTGCACCGTCGGCCGCGTCGGGGGGCATGATTTCGGCGAGGTTCAGCACCTGAATCGCCGGCATGGCCAGCTTGACCTTCTGGCGGCCGTTTTCGTGAACCGACACGTGCAGCTTGGTGGACACGTCCGAGAAGCGGGTGGCCTTGCGCTCGATGCGCAACTCCGGAGAGCGCCAAGACCGAGCCATCCACAGCGGAGCGGGGCCGATGGCGTCGGTGAGAATCTGCCACCAAGGCACGGCAATGCGCAGGGCATCCACCTGGGCGATCACGCCGTGGAAGGCGCGAATCAGCAGGAAGAGGTCAGGTGGACCAGCTGACCGGAACCACCAGCGGTTCTCGCCGAGCAGTGCATCGGCGCGCTCGCTCGCTTTCCAGTTCTTCATCGCGAACGGGCTGCGGCTGGCAAAGGGCTCGAACAAGATGCTGCACAGGCTTGGCAGCGTCTCGGCGACAGAGGCGAGCTTGTCTGCATCGAAGCCGATGCCCACCAGGCAACCGAGCACATCGGTGTTGTCCTGCTCGCGGCAGCCCATCAGCAGCTTGAGCAGTGCCGTGCGCCGCTGGACTGGGACCTCGACTGTGCTGCCGAAATCGAGGCGTACCACGGTCCCGCCGTTGTCCTTGCGGAAGAAGTAGTTGCCCGGATGCGGGTCGGCATGGACCTCGCCGTCCACAAACACGCCGCGGAAGAAGCTGTGCAGCAGAATCGTGGCCAGCTGCCGCCGCGCCAGCACCGACCAGCGGCTGGCTTCATCCAGGCTGACGCCCGCCTGCCAGTCCTGGACCAGCAGCCCGTCGCCGAACATGTGGACCTCGGGGATGACGAGGCCCTCGGTGCGGTTCATCTGCCACATGCGCTGTTGAGTGCGGGCTTCACGGCGGTAGTCGAGCTCGCGGCGCAGGTTGCCGGACAGTTCGGACTTGTAGCCGGCCAAGTCAAAGCCCCAGGCCCGGGCCGGACCGACGTTGGGCATCAGGCCTGCCAGGCCGATCTCGGTCTCGACAGCCTTGGCGATGCCCGGGTAGCGGACCTTGACGGCGACTTCGGTTCCGTCGAGCAGGGTCGCGTGGTGGACCTGTCCCAGCGAAGCCGCGGCATTGGACGGCTCGAGGCTGGCAAAGAACTCGTCGATCGGACCACCAAGTCGGCGTTCGATCGATGGAATGACGTCTTCGAGCGGCAGCGGCTGCACGCCTTGGGTCAGCCGCTGGTACTCGGCGGCACCATTCGTCGTGGCCAGGAACTGTCCGATCTTCAGCGGCACGCCTCGAGCGTCCGAGAGCGCGTCCGCCAGGGCCTGCCTTGCGGCTGCTTGCTTGCGCTCGGATGAGTCGGCACTCTGCCGCACTCCGTTGGCCGCGCTGGCTACAGTGGCCAGGGTGGCCGCCCTGCGAATGGTCGCTGCCAGGCCCATTAGACGGCCCCCTGCGACCAGCAGGTCTGCAGCTCGGCGACGTCCAGAATCAGGCTGATGCTTCCGTCACCCATCACCGTGCAGCCGGACAGGCCGCGCACGTTGCCGACGTACCCGGAAAGGGCCTTGATGACTGTCTGTCGCTGTCCGACGAGCTCGTCGACGAACAGACAGAAGGTGCTCGACCCATCCTCGACAACGACCAGAATGCCCTCGTCGAGCTCTCGAACGCCGTCTTCGATGTCGTAGAACTGGTGCATGCGCAGCACGGGCACGAGGTGGTCGCGAATCTTGACGATCTCGGCGCCGGTGTTCAGCACGGTCAGGTCGTTCAGGTCGGGGACCAGCGACTCCATGATCTGCAGCAGAGGAATCGTGAAGTAGGAGCTGCCGACACGCACCAGCATGCCCTCGATGACGGCCAGGGTCAGCGGAATGCGCAGGGTGAGCGTGGTGCCCGTGCCGATCTCGGACTGCACGTCGATCTTGCCGCTCACCGAGTCGATGTTCCGCCGCACGACGTCCATGCCCATGCCTCGGCCCGAGATGTCGCTGACGACCTCTGCCGTCGAAAAGCCGGGTTCGAAGATGAAGAGGAAGATCTCCTTTTCAGTGAAACTGTCAAACGGCTGGCTGGTGATGTGGCGCTCGACGGCCCGCTTGTGAATGTGAGCCGCGTCGAGTCCGCCTCCGTCATCCTGGACGGTGATCCACACCTCTCCGCCTTGGTGGCGGGCCGAGAGCCAGACGGTGCCCGTTGCTGGCTTGCCGGCGGCCACACGCACGTCCGAGTCCTCGATGCCGTGGTCGACCGCATTGCGCAGCAAGTGAACCAGCGGGTCTGCGATGCGATTCTGCAGTCGGCTCGAACCGGTGAGTTCGTCGAGCTCAGTTGAGCAGCTTCGGAGTCCAAAGTAGCACGGCGGTCTCCGCCGTGATTCTCGGTGGAGACCACCGAGCTACAATTCACAGCCGTGCCCAATCGGCAGGCGGGATACGAACGACAGTGCAGCC
>CAYYHT010000091.1:0-14760 GCA_964471355.1 uncultured Enterobacteriaceae bacterium | reverse complement strand
TTGTCGTCGGCGAGACGAAGCTCGGCGCTCCTTGTCGTCGGCGAGACGAAGCTCGCCGCTCCTTGCTAGTCGTCGAGGGCGAGCTCTTCGGTCTCGGGGTCCATGCGGCCGCCGGGAAGTTCTTTGCGCTCGGGTTCTGCGAGCACTTCGGGCTCTTGTTTGATCGGGTGCCGGTCCTTGCCAAAGCGGCGGTTGCCGCGAGCCTCGTTCTTGGCGCGGACCTTCATGCGCCGGATCGACTCGGGGTCGCCCTCGAGCACAGTGGGGTCGTCGGTGCGATCGAGCCCCATCAGCTGGGTGCGGTCACCAACCGTCGACTCCTCGTCGAGCACGGTGGGGAAGTCGTCGGCGGGGTAGGCCGGCTTGGTCTTTTTCGGGACCAAGGTCTCTTCCTGGTCGGACCTCAGCGCGCTCTTGACTGCGCTCGCGACGGCGTCGGCCAGCCGATTATTCTTGGGGGCCTCGGTGACCTCATCGTCGAGGATTAGGTCGTCGTCGGCCCGCACAGCTGCCTGAGCCGGATCGAATCGCACGCGAAGGGCGGCGCCGCTCTCGATGGTGGTGCCGATGTCGGAGTCCGGTTGGATCTGCCATTGCCCGACGACTTGTCCGTCACGCACCAGTTCGACGACGATCGAGCCCGCCATGCACTTCCTCCCCAGGAGTCCGAAGTGTACACGCTCAGGCAGATGTGCAGCGAGCCACGTGGTCGATGATGTCGATGCGGGTCAGCACGCCAATCAGGTCGTGTTCCTTCATCACCAATGCGATGCGGGCGCGGCGCAGCAGATCGGTGGTGACGCTGACTTCGGTGTTCAGGCTGACCACGCAGAAGTCGTGACCGGCAAGCTCGCCGACAGGCTCGCCCGTGGCCCCTGACAGGGCGTGCTCGAGCAGGGCGCGCTCGTGGATGACACCGACCACCTTGTCGCCGTCCATCACGGGCATCTGCGAGAAGCCGTGCCGCTTCATCAGCTCGATGGTGTCGCCCACGCTCTTGTCTTTGCCGATCGAGGTGACGCCCTTTTGGTTCAGTCCTGCGAGCACGTCGCTGACGACGCCCAAGCTGCGCACCGCGGACAGGAAGCCGTTTTCTTCCATCCACATGTCGTTGAAGACCTTGGACATGTACTTGCTGCCGTGGTCGGGCAACAGGACCACGACGTTGAGGCCCTCGCGATCGTGCTCGCGCAGGTATTTGATGGCGCCGATGACCGCTGCCCCGGACGATGCGCCGGCCATGATGCCTTCTTCGCGGGCGATGCGGCGGGTCATCTCGAAGCACTCGCGGTCGTTGACCCGAATGACGTCGTCGACGTACTCAAAGTCCATGGTGCTGGGCAGGAAGTCCTCGCCAATGCCCTCGAGCACGTAGGTAAAGGCCTCGGTCAGCTGGCCGGTCTTGAAGTAGTCGTAGTACAGCGAGCCGACGGGATCGACGCCGACGATCTGGACCTTGTCGCTGCGCTCTTTGAGGTACTTGCCGACGCCGGTGATGGTGCCGCCCGTGCCCATGCCCGCGACGAACACGTCGATCTTGCCGTCGAGCTGATCGTGAAGCTCGGGCCCGGTGGTCTCGTAGTGGGTCTTTGGGTTGCTGGGGTTGTGGTACTGGTTTGCATAGAAGCTGTTCTCGGTCTCTTCGACCAGGCGCTCGCTGACTCGGTAGTAGCTGCGCGGGTCCTCGGGCAGCACGTCGGTGGGAGTGACCACGACCTTGGCGCCGTACGCGCGCAAGTTGGCGCGCTTCTCTTCGGATTGCTTGTCGGGCAGTACAAAGATGCATTTGTAGCCCTTGATCGCCGCCACCATGGCCAGGCCAGCGCCCGTGTTGCCCGATGTGCCCTCGACGATGGTGCCGCCGGGCTCGATGAGACCCTGCTCTTCGGCGTCCTTGATGATCTGGATCGCGATGCGGTCCTTCACCGACGTGCCCGGATTCATGTACTCGACCTTGGCCCAGACCGTGGCCTTGAACTCGCTGGTCACACTGTTCAGGCGCACAAGCGGCGTATTTCCGACACACTCGACGATGTTGTTGTACACGTTTTTCATGGCAGGGCCTCGCGGTGGAGGTGTGTCCTACCCCCCGCGAGCCCTGTTCACAAGCGGATCAACGCACTGAGTGACGTCCGTCTTACGGAATGAGCAATCCGTTGCAGGCGACCCTCGATTCTGGGCCCGCGGCCGTGGTAGGCTGCGCGTTCCATGCATGAACGTAGAGAGCGCCTGCTTCGGCGAGGCGACTACATCTGGGGCTCCTGGATTAAGCCCGAAAGAGTCTCTGGCTACGTTGTCGGTGTCAATCCCGGTGACCGCACGGACGTGCTCGGGCGATTCCCGTTCAGCGAGACATCGGTCGAAGATGCAGTCAGCTCCGCGATTCGCGGCAGTGTTGGCTGGCGCATGCTGTCCTATCCAGAGCGCTCGACGGCGGTCCGCCGCTACCGCGAGACCCTGGCCAAGGCCCAAGAGCGCTTCGCGTCACTGATCGCGCGCGAGTCCGGCAAGCCCCTGTGGGAGTCCCGCCAAGAGGTCATCAGCGCCATTCGCGCCGTCGACCTGCTGCTCGAAGAGGGACTCGGCCTGCTGCAGGCGCGCGTGCTCGACGAAAACGAGGCCCGGTCCGATTACCAGCCTCGCGGCGTCGTCGGAATTCTGGCCCCCTACAACATGCCGCTGCTCGTGCCGACGCTGCAGTGCTGCGCCGCGATGCTCGCCGGCAATACGGTGGTCTACAAACCCAGCAAGTTCACGCCGGGAATCGGACAGGGCATCGCCGAGATCGCCGACCAGTGCCGCCTGCCTCGCGGCGTGTTCAACATGATTCAGGGCTCTGGCTCGTCCATCGGCCAGCGTCTGTCGACTCACCCCGGCCTCGATGCGCTGCTGTTCAGCGGTGGTTTTCAGACGTCGATGGCGATTCATCGGGCGACCGCCGATCGCCCCGAGCTGCCCGTGCTTTACCAGACCGGCGGCAAGGGCTGTGCGATCGTCACCGGCGACGCCGACCTCGAGCGCGCGGTCTACGAAGTGCTTGTCGGCTCCTTCCTGACTGCCGGCCAGCGTCACAACAGCACCGGTCGCGTCATCGTCACCAAGGACGCCTTCGAAAAGTTCTGCCACCAGCTCGTCTACCATACCCAGCGCATCAACGTGGGCTACGCCTTCGAGCCCGACACCTTCTTGGGTCCGGTCATCAGCGAGAACTTCCGCACCCGGTACCGCCGCTACGGGCGCACGTTGCTGTCTCGTGGGCACACAGCATTGATGGAGAGCAGCTCCCGCGAACACTCGGGGCGCCGCGGTTTCTACGTGAACCCGGCCATCTACTGGGTGAACTGGACCAACGGTCATGGCTTCCTCAACGAAGAGCCTCCTGGACCGACGCTGCTTGTGTACCGGGTGTCCGACTGGGAAGAGGCCATGGCTCTTCACAACCAGCTGGTGTACCGCGTCTCGACGTCCGTGTTCTGTGCGACCGATAGCCCGCATCTGCACGACATTCGCGCTCGCTTGCGCACCGGCTCGCTCAACATCAATCGCGGCACCATCGGCGCATCGCTTCGTTTGCCAAGCGTGGGCCTCGGACGCGCCAGCAATGGCATTCCGTCGGGCATCGAGCTGATTCGCTTCCTGTCCACGCCGCGCTCTACCCTGGTCGAGACGCGAAACTTCGACTCCACCCAGACAGTGCCAGGCATCAACTGGAAGCGCGGAGCCGAAGACGCCGAGCCGACCGAGGTGCCTGTCGGTCAGAAGGGAGCCCGTTGATGTGGTGGTTTGTGATGCTTGTTGCCTGCGTTGGCGGATCGGGCAAGTCGACCGGCCCTCAGATTCCCTCGGGAATTCAGTCCATCGCGCCGCCTCCGCAGAGCGTCGAGTACGTGCGCATCAATGTGGCTGCCCCCATCGAGTTGCCGAGCAACCGCATTCGCGAGCAGTGGGATGGACCGCATCTGCAGGGCGATCTGATCACCTACGACGTCACGGCACTCGACATCACCTCGGACGACCGCGGACTGCGTCTGACCGGCGACCGTCACTGGATCAGCGCCGAGGGCTATGGCTACCTGGGCACCTTTGATGTCGATGGTGTGTTCACGCCATGGGAGCCCAAGCAGGTGCTGCTGCCCCCTGACCCCAAGATCGGTGACACCTGGACCGGAACGCACACCAAGGCCGACTCGGTCAGTGTGCGCACCTGCGAAATCCTGGCCAGCGACTACTGCGCCGGCGGCATCGTGTCGGTCTGTGACTCGCGCAAAGATGGCGGCGTGATCGTTCTGCGCGACCACTTCTGTCCTGGCATCGGCTGGGGAGGCTTCGAGGCCCTGGTGCAGACCAATGGCAACGCGCCGTCCATCCGCATGTGGAGCGAAGAGCTGGTCAAGAACGGCCAGCCCATTCCCGACCCTACTCCTCCAGAGTCGGGCGGGTGATCGCGCTCGCGCTGTGTGCTGCGCTGGCGGGGGCACAGGAGGCTCCCGCGTTGGCGCCGACGGGAAAAATTGCGGCGGTGACGGTGTTTCCAAGCCGCGCTGCGGTCACGCGGGTGGTCGAGGTCGAGCTGGTCAAGGGCATGAACGATGTGCGCTTCGAGGACCTGCCTCCGACACTCCAAGAGGACTCACTGCAAGCCGAGGGCGCCGGAGTCGATGGCGCCCGCATTCTGGGCCTCGATGTGGCCAGCCGAGAGCTTGTCGAAGACCGGCGCACCCGGGTCGCTGAGCTCGAGACCAAGATTCGCGACGTGGCCGACCAGATCTCGGCGCATCGCGACGCGCGAACGGCGGCCCAGGCAGAGCTCGCCTTTCTGACCAAGCTGCAGAGCGCGGCCGCAAAGCAGCTGTCTGCCGAGCTGCTGTTTGTGGACGGTACTGTGGCCGATGCCGCTGCGGTGGCCGAGCTGCTGCGCACTCGGGTTCCTGAAGTCCAAGAGCAGATTCGCAAAGCCAACGTCGATGAGCGAGACAGCAACGCCCAAAAGTCGGCCCTGCAGCGCGAGCTGAATGGCGTGCGCTCGGCCGGGCAGTGGTCACGACGAGACGTGATGGTTCAGATCGAGAGTCCGAACGCCGGCACAGCGACGGTCGAGCTGACGTACATCCTTCCAGGCGCGTCGTGGGGGGCCAGCTATGACGCGCGCGCTGACCTCGACGACAACAAGATTGCCCTCACCCTGCATGCGCTGGTCACCCAGACCACAGGCGAGGACTGGGCCAATGCCGAGCTGACTCTGTCGACCGCGCGGCCCACCGGTGGCGTCAGCCCGCCCTCACTCGATCCGTACTGGCTCGAGAGCTACCAGGCCCAGGACTACGGCTACCTCAGCTCCGGTGGCGGAGGCGGCTACGGCGACGATGACTTTGGCGGCGTGGCCGACGACATGGACGAGATGATGATCGAGTCCGACAAAAAGGAGAAAGGCCGAGGCGCAGCGCCGCCTCCTCCTCCCCCCATGGCCGTGCAGCGCGCCAAGGTGGTCGAGCACGCGGTAGCTACGGCGTTCATTGTTCCGGGCGAGTCGACGGTTCCTGGCGACGGCACTCGACGCAAGCTGCGCATCACCGATGCCGACCTCGACGCGACTTTTGTGCACATCGCTGTGCCACGCATCGAAGAAGCCGCATTTTTGATCGGTCGAACCGAGTGGGGCCAGCCATGGCCGATGCTGGCGGGGCGCGTATCGAGCTTTGTGGATGACGCCTTTGTGGGCACGCAGAACGTCGGTCTGACGGGCCAGGGAAGCGAGGTTGAGCTTGGCTTTGGCCGCGACGATGCGGTGCAGATCACCCGGCAGATCCAGGTAGACCTGACGTCGGGCAACAAAAAGGTGACCGTCGAGCGCGGCTGGACCCTCGAGGTCAAGAACGGCCGCAGCAAGCCGGTCACGGTCGAGCTCTTAGACCGCGTTCCGGTGCCTCGCGAGAGCCGCTTCAAGGTCGAACGCACGGGAGATGAGCCCACCGAGACGACTCCCGACGGGCTCGTGACCTGGGTGCGCGAGCTTGCGGCCGATGCCGAGGCCTCGGTCGCCTTTGGCTACGAGGTGAAGTACCCGGCCAAGTACCCGCCAGGAGGGATGCCTTGATCGTTCTCCTCGCGTTGTCGGCGTTTGGCGCTGAACACACGGTCGCGGCTGAACCGTCGGCGGTGACTGTCTTTGCGGGCAAGGCACGAGTGACGCGGTCGGGGTCTCTGTCCTTGGGTACGGGGCGCCAGGAAGTGCGCTTCACTGGACTGCCGCCGCGCTCCGAGATGAACGGAATCACCGCCGACGTGACCGGCGGCGCCAAGCTGCTGGGCATCGACATGGTGCGAGTGACGGCAACCCAGGCGGCAGACGAACGCGTCAAAGAGATCGTCGCCGAGACGCGCAAGCTCAAGGACGCCAAGCTTGTCCTGAACGAGGACAAGAGCGCCTACAACGCGCAGCTAAAGGCCATCTTCCACTCGCGCAGCGAGGCCGCCAAGGCACTGTCTGCTCAGATGATGGTCTCGGACCGCGCCCCCGAGCGAGCCCGCGCCATGCAGGCCAGGCTGCTGGCCGAAGAGACCAAGTCGCGGTCCGAGATCTTGCGCCTGAACAAAGAGATTCGCGAGGTGGACGCCCAGATCGCCAAGCTGCAGCGTGAGCGCTCTGGGTTGGGCTCATCGGCCACTGATACGTGGACGGCGACGGTTCAGCTCGAGGTCAGCCGGGCCGGTAAGATCTCTCTGGACTTGGCCTATATGGTCACCGGTGCGAGCTGGGTCCCCCGCTATGACCTGCGCGGCGAGCCCGACGGCAGCGTCGAGCTGGCGCTTTCGGCGATGGTCACTCAACGCACGGGCGAGGACTGGGATGGCGTGAAGCTGACTGTCAGCAGTGCCCAGCCAAGCCGCGGCACGGACACGCCACGCCTGGACCCGTTCTGGCTGTACAAGCCCCGTCCTGCAGCGCCTGCAAAGCGCTCTGCTCCTCGCGCGTCATCCCGGTCTGCGGCGGCCCCCATGGCTGCGATGGCTGAAGCCGCGCCCATGATGGACATGGAAGAGGCCTACGACGAGCCGATGGAGGTCGCGACCGCGGTGGTCGAGGTCAACATGGCGGCGACCTCGTTCTCGGTCAAGCGCACCGAAGACGTGCCTTCTGACGGGTCAGAGCGCAAGGTGCTGCTGACCACCGAGACCCTCGAGGCGGACCTTCGCTATGTGGTCGTTCCCCGGCTCGATCCGGCAGCCTACCTCGTCGGCGAGGTGACCAACTCCGCCAGCTTCCCGCTGCTTGCGGGCAAGGCCGGCGTGTTCCTCGCGGGCGCCTTTGTGGGCGAGTTCCAGCTGCCCAGCGTGCCTCCCGGAGACGACTTCGATGTGGCCTTCGGCTCTGATGACCGGGTCCGGGCCAAGCGCAAGCCTCAGGACGTCCAGCTCGACGACAAGGCGGCCGTCGGCAAGCGAAGCCGGGCCAATTGGGAGTGGGAGATCTCGGTGCACAACGGCCACAAGCGCTCTGTACCGGTTCGGGTGCAAGAACAGGTGCCGCTGACGTCGCGCGAAGATGTCGAGGTCAAGCGCGTCGCCGATCGAAGCGAGCCCGAGTCCGAACAGGACAAGGTGGGGCTGATCGCCTGGGAGTTCGATCTGGCTGCAGGCGCCGATCGCACGTTTACCTGGGGCTACCAAGTCGACTACCCATCGGCGCTATCGCTGGGGTGGATGGAATGAGCGCACTGATGCTGCTGCTGGCCATCGCATGGGGTGCCGAGATCGAAGTCGAGTCTCAGGTGGCGACGGCAACGGTCTATGCCGACCGCGCCCGAGTGATGCGCACGGTCACCGTCGACGTTCCAAAGGGCCGGTCGGACCTCATCTTCGACGGGCTGTCGATTCAGCTTGTCGCCGATTCTCTGTCGGCCGATGGCAAGGGCACCGCCCGGGCGACGCTGACGGGCATCGACATCATCACCAAGCGCGGAACCGAAGACCGGGACGAGCGGGTCAAGAAGCTGAACGACGAAAAGCTGCTCCTCAACGACAAAATTGCCGTCCAGAGCGATGCCATCAACCGCATCAACGGCCAGATCAAGTTCCTGACCGCACTCAAGCCGGCGGCGCCCACCGAGCTGGACCGAGACACCTTCTTGGCCGATGACGCCCCCGAACAGCTGGCCCAGATGTCGGCCAACTTGGGCGAAGACCTGCGCAAGCTCTACGCGCAGCGCCGAACTGCGAACAACGAGAACCGAGACCTGCGCGAAGAGGTTGCCCGCATCGACCGCGAGCTCAATCAGGTCCGCAGTGCCGGCAACACCGATTTCCGTCGCGTTGCCGTGGGTGTCGATGCAGCCAGGGCCGGCAACATCACCGTCGACCTGTCCTATGTGGTGACCGGCGCCAACTGGAAGCCCCGCTACGACGCCCGATACCAGCTGTCGACGGGCAAGGTCCGCCTCGAGATGTCCGGCACCGTCAGCCAACGAACTGGCGAGGACTGGGATGGGGTGGCCCTGACGCTGTCGACGGCCCAGCCCCAGCGCGGCACCTCTCCTCCCAAGCTGCTGCCGTTCACTCTGCGCCAGGGCTCCAACTCAAACCGTCCCGGTGGCGCCACCAGCAGCGACAAGGTCACCGCGTTCGAGTTCGAGGCCAAGCGCAGCGAGGACGTGCCCTCCGACGGCACCAAGCGGCGCGTCTACCTCACCGGCGTCGACCTCGATGCAGAGGTGGTGCACAAGGTTGTGCCGCGGCGCCAAGAGAATGCGTTTCTGGTGGCTCGTGTCGACTACGACGGCGAGTTTGCCCTGCTGCCTGGTCCGATCAGCGCCTATTTGGGCTCGGCCTATGTGGGTCAGGGACAGATGCGCCTGACGCCTCCAGGGGGTGAGCTCGACCTGTCCTTTGGCGTCGACGACCGGGTGGCCGTCAAGCGCACGCGCATCACCGACATCGCCGAGGACACCAAGCCGCTCGGCAACCGCGAACGGCGCAACTGGGCATTCGAGACCGAGGTCAAGAACCACACCGGCAAGGCCATCGAGCTGGTCGTCGTCGAGCAGCTTCCGGCGACGCGCGATGCCAAGTGGGAGGTCAAACCGACCCTGACTCCCGAGGCCGAGATTCCCAAGGACGGCGTGTTCGAGTGGAAGCTCGAGGTCGCTGAAGGGGCGACGCAGACCCTGCGATTGCAGTACGAGGTCAGCTGGCCCGAGGGCGAGCAGCCCATCTTGATGGACTAGACCCCTGGCAGGCCTGCGGCGCGGGTGCTGTTGACCTCGATGCGGCCGACGCTCCAGTGCTGCACGTAGAGCTCGTCGGCGGTGTACAGCATCAGGTCATAGGTGCCCTTGCCGCCGAAGTAGCAGTCGACTGTGAGCGTGTCTTCGAGCTTGCCTTTGACCTTGCAGTCTTGCTTCTTGCCGCCGCCACGGGGCTCGTAGGTGACCAGCAGCGACTTGCGCTTGGGGTTGTCGAGCACCAAGTGCAAGGCACCATCGGCGGTCACTTGGCTGCGCATCTCGCCGTGAAAGGACAGGCCCTGGGCATAAAAGGCGCCCTGCATCATGGGCATGCGAATGAAGTCGCCGCGGCTCACAGGCTCACTCAGCAGCTGCCACTTGTCGTCCTTGGGCAGGTGGGTGGTGATGAACACCTCGGGCGGGGTGAACAAGTAGTCGGTGCGGTAGTCCTTCTTGAAGCCGCGGTCCTCGCCTCGGTGGCCGGCGTCCCAGGTGGCGTCGATGAGCACCCAGTCACCGTCGACCTTTGCGGCGTTCCAGGCGTGACTGATGCCGGCGATGCTGCCGTCCTCTTCCCGCGTCTTGCCTGTCAGGTAGACGATTTCGTCGCCGGTGACCTTGCCTAGCGCCACCATCAGGTTGGCGTAGCCCGCGCAGACGCCCACTCGGTGCTCGAACACGATGGCGCTGGTCTGACCGCGGCCGTAGTTCAGGTTGTCGAGGGCGACAAAGTCGTAGGCGATGTTGTCAGCGACCCAGTCGTGCATGGCGCGGACCCGCTCGCGCTGGTCGGGAAACTCAGCCAGCAGCCAGGTGCCGAGGGCCTCGACACTCTGTTCGGCGTGGGCCGGCGGATCGACAATGCGGGGGTGGAGCGTGTCTTCGATGGGCCAGAAGAGCTGATCGGCCACCTCTTCTTCGGGGCCCTCAAAGTCCGGCTCGGGCTCGAAGACGGGAGGGGGCACAGGGGGAGGAGGCACCGGAATCGGCTTGTCGTCGACGTGCTCTTCGAGCTGTTCGTAGGGATTGTCGTCTGGCCTGTCGAGCAGCCACTCGAAGCGGTCTGAGGCGGCGTGAAGTCCATCGCGAAAGCCGTTGCTGTACGGGTCTTCGCGGCCATCGAGCATCCAGTCGCCGCGGCCAGAGAGAGCTGTATAGGCGGTACCGGGCCAGGCATAGAGCAGCACCGTCATGAACAAGCCGTTCACAAACAGAGTGCGCAGCATCAGGCGGTCGCCCACGCTCAGGAAGCGTTCGTTGCGCTTGTTGCGGTCGAGGTCGGCAAAGAAGGAGGAGGACGAGCTCGATGCACTCGACTCGCGATTGGCCCGTCGTCGTGCGGCCCACAGCTCCCAGAGCAAGGGGCCGAGGGGGAACAGCAGCAGGCCGGCGAGGCACACCGCCCAGACGGGGCCGTTCCAGTACGCCGCGAGGGACGATGCGGTCCACACCCCGAACACGGGAATGGCAACGACAATGAGCCAAAATCCGGACCGAATCAGTGCGCCGAGACCCTTGATGAGCTGCTCCCTTGGACTGCCGGGTATACGCCCGAAAACGCTGTATTATTGCGCACATGAGCATTGATCCCTACGAGGCACCGGCCGAGACCGGAGGCGTGACCGAGTTCGAGCCGTGGGACACGGACAATCCCACCGCTGGCTTTGGCATTCGGGCGTTGGCCCGGGTGCTCGACATTGTCTACGTGTGGTCCATCACCATTGTGGCGGGCATCACCGTCGGCGTTGGGAGCCTGCTCTTGGGCTTTGAGCTCAACCTCGACAGCCACCCGGCTGTGGACTGGATCGCCGGATTTGTCGCCACGCTGACGTTCCATGCCATCTGCGAGGGCGGCTTTGGCGCGACCCCGGGAAAGCTGGTGTGCGGACTGCGCGTCGTCGATGAAAAGGGGCATCGCACCGACATTCCAGCCGGTTTTATTCGCAGCATGGCCTACTTCGTGGACGCGCTGTTCTTTGGCTTGGTGGCCTATTCACAGATGAACAGCAGCCCCATGAACCAACGATTCGGGGACCAGTGGGCCGGCACCGTCGTGGTGTTCGCCAAGGACCTGCCCGACGGACACAGTCCCGGCCCGCTCATGGGGGTCATCGCCATCACCGTCGGGTCGGTGCTGCTGATGATGTGCAACGTCTCGCCGATGCTGCTCGGCTAGCCGGACCTCAAAGGATGCTACGGGACGGACTCAGCCGCCCGTGAGTACCCGATGACCGCCCAGCAGCACGGTGAACTCGGCGCGGCGATTGGCGGACCAAATCTCCTCGCCGGTGCCGACGGCCAGTGGGCGTTCTTCGCCGTAGGACAGGGTTGGCAGCCGTGATGGCGTGATGCCCATCGCCACCAGAGCGTCGCGAACGGCCTTGGCGCGTCCCTGACCCAGTGCCAAGTTGTAGTCGATGGTCCCGCGCTTGTCGGCGTGCCCTTCGATGCGCACCATCAGCTCGGGGTGGTCCTTGAGCAGACGCGCGTTCTCGGAGAGTGCGCCAATGCTCTCGGTCGTCAGCTTGTACGAGTCGTATTCGAAGTTCACCCGACCGAAGTTGACCTGCAGCTCATCGACGATGGGAGCCAGTTCTTCGGCGAGGGCAGCGAGCTCGGAGTCGCGGTCGGTGCCGTCGAGGTTGCCGAGCTGGTCGGCCTCGGTTCCCGCGCCGGTGTTGTGCGCATGGGCAGGCAGCTCGTTGACCTTTGGGGGGCAGCCAGACAGCAGGATGGTGCCGCACAGGATGGCAAACACGTTCTTCATCGGTTTTCTCCGGGGTGGGTGGGTCGGACGTCACGGGCGGACATCGCGGGGCCGTTCATTCTACCTCATGGTGTACATGAGGTGAACTATTGACATCCGGAGGGCTATTGGATTCGACGGGAGCTAGATGGGGGTCTGGTCAGGCTTGACGAAGCCCGCGCGGTCCTTTGCTTCCATGATTCGACCGTAGGCTTCGAGGTCGGCGAGGTAGCGCTTGACGGCGCCCGTGGCGAAGCGGCTGGCCAGGCTGGTCGGGATGTAGCCGCCTGGATCGTTGTAGGTGTAGTACTCGATAATGGTGCGTCCATCGTCGGTCGGAATGAGCAGCCAGGCGCTCTCGGCCCAAGCAATCGGAATGCCGCGCTCGGATGCCGCGACAACATGGTCGGGCAGCGTGGGGTTCTCGACAGACTTGCTCGATTGCTCCCACAGGCCACCGGAGCTGGCCTCGTACATCTTGCGGTTGTGGTGCTGCTCGACGACCCACCAGCGATCCGATGCCAGGGGAATGGGTGCGAGCTGAAAGAGCAAGCGCGAGGTGCCGCGCTTGTCGCCTCGAATGACGGTCGAGACGTCGACGCCATCGAAGTAGTCGTCCTGTTCCTCGACTCCGTTCACGGCCATCCACAGGTGCTCGATGTCCACGTCGACGACCGAGACGCCCCACGCTTTGCCCGCCTTGTAGCCCTCTCCATACTCGAGCCCGGCCTGTGGTTTGCCCTCGGCAGCCTTTTCGTAGGCCGTTCGCGGAATCAGGGGGGCACCGGAGGCCAAGCGCAGCTCGCGGAAGTCAGCGACCTTGTCGAGCGAAGCGAGCGGGTCTGCGTGGGCCTGGGGTGAGGCCAGAAATGCGAAGAGGAGGGTCAGCATAGACGGCTGCTAATCGCTCGTTTGGTGATTTGGCCGGTCGCAGTTCGTCACGGTTCAGCACCGTCATTCTTCGAGGTAGCCAAGCTCCCTCAACATCTCGATGTCCCCCGCATCCATTTCTTTGCTGGAGTTGCTGCGCCACTTGCCATCGAAGGCGTCGGCGCGGACGCCTTCGTCGGCCAACATTTCGTCCATCTGTACGAACAGGTCGCCTGCGCTGGCTGGAGTGGTCGAACCCTCGCACAGGTCCCCGCCGAGATCGAAGACGCGGTCGACAGTGCCTTCGACTCGCACTGCCTTGAGTCCGTCTGGGGTCACCAAGCTGTGCCAGATCGGTGCCTTGGGCGTCCAGACATAGCGAATGCGAGTGCTGGGCACCGCGGCGTGGAGCGGCTCGGTGGCCGTGTTGTCGAAGTAGGGCTGCAGCGAGATGCCGGCGACGTCCGGCAGTGGCGGAGCGCCCACGAGGTCGAGGATGGTCGGAGCGACGTCGACCAAGCTGACGGGATCGGTGATGGTGCCGCTGGGCAGGGCGCCTTTGGATGACCAGAAGAGCATCGGGATGTGCACTTGAGAGTGGTACAGGCTCGAGCCGTGGTTCTTTCTTCCGTGGTCGCCAAAGCCCTCACCGTGGTCCGAGACCACAACGACCAGCAGATCGCGGTCCGATTTGCGCAGCGACAGGCGATCGATGAGCTTGCCGAGCTTCTTGTCGGCGTCATGAACCGAGTAGTCGTAGGAGTCCATGCCCGAGGGCGGCGCCTTGTAGAGGCCTCGACGCCACCCGTGGACTTCAAGCGTGTGCAGATAGGCGAACATCGGTCGGTCCCGCTCTTCTCCCCACCAGCGAATCATCGCGTCGCTGAGCTGATCGGCGGACACATGACCTAGCTTTCCGAGCTTGCGGTTCCAGTACCGGGGCGGATTGGCGTGGTCGAAGCCACGCTCCAGACCCGACAGAGTGCTGCCCAGCGGGCTCGACGAGAACGAGCCCGTGCGCCAGCCGGCGTCGCTCAGCTGGTCCT
The DNA here is from genome assembly GCA_964471355.1 of uncultured Enterobacteriaceae bacterium. Taxonomy (GTDB): domain Bacteria; phylum Myxococcota_A; class UBA796; order UBA796; genus CAYYHT01. Next base: position 877 of record CAYYHT010000091.1, on the reverse strand, counting down.
GCAGCATCGGCACGCCCGGTGGAAGCTTGTCAGCGTAGGACTGTGACCCGACTCGGTGAGTGGTGGGACGAAGACCGGTCATCAGCGATGGGATGGCGGGCTTGGTCCAGGGGCTTGTGCTGACGGCGTGGGCGAACATCAGGCCCTCGCGGCTCAATCTGTCGAGGTTCGGGGTGACGTTGGGGGCCTGATTGCCCCAGGCCCCTGCTGTGTCTGCGCGCATCGTGTCGATCATCAGCAGCACGATGTCCGGACTCGGGTCCCGGCCGCCCGCGGCGACCAGTCGCGGGTCGCCGAACAGGGCGGTGTCCGAGCCCGCATTGGACAGCTCGAGGGTGACCGTGCGTCCGCTCCAAGCAGCGAGGGAGCGGCGTTGCAGGCGCCAGGCTGCCTTGGTCGTGTCGGGGGCGAACAGCTCAGTGCGCTCGTCGCCGTCGACCAGGTGGACCCTTGCCTGCGCCCCTCCGTGCCCCGCATCGTGCCAGCGCAGCTCGGTGGTCATGTCGGGCACCTTGACGGTGAATCGAACCGTGGCGCCGGCATTGGCGTACCAGCTGCGCTTGATGGATCCGCGCAGCTCGACGGCTGTCACTCCAGCCGGGGCCTTCGAGAAGGCCGCGAGGTCGTTCTCGATGCTGATTTTTTCGATGACGGGAGGCGGGGAGTCGCTGTCGAAGGTGACGCGAAAGCGCTTGAGAAGGTCCTTTGGCGGCTTTCGGTCGTCTCCCCAGTTGCCGATCAGTGCCGCCGAGATGTCGGTGGTGAGGACAACGGGCTCGTTTGGATTGGCGTCTTTGTCCAGGGTGAATGTGATGCGCCTGCGGGCCGCGTTCTGGCGGTCAAAATCCATCTTTGGTGAGACGACGACGCTGATATT
>CAYYHT010000090.1:0-14761 GCA_964471355.1 uncultured Enterobacteriaceae bacterium | reverse complement strand
CTCGAGCTGGATTGCCAGCCGTTCCAGCACGATCCGAGCCGTCTCGGATCGCAGCTACCAGTACCTACGAAAGGAGTACGGGCTGCGCTAAGAGTTACAGGTCGCGGTGCCCGCGGTACACGCTCCAACGCACATCGCCGATGTCGGTGGCGTCGCAGGGGTCCTCGGTCACGACCAAGTCCAACAGGCCGTCACCGTCGAGGTCTGTGGTCTGGAATGCCGGGGTCTCGCTGCCGCAGTCGCGACCCGACGCCAGCACATCGAGCGCCTCGGGACCGTAGTCGGTGGGCAGGGCCCAGTCATAACCGGTCAACGCGAATGACGACCCTGTGCCCGCGTAGAGCAACCAGTGGTCGACGCCGATGTTGTCGCCCTGACCGTCACAGGGGGCCTCGGTCACGAGCAGGTCGGGCAGCCCGTCGCCGTCGGCGTCGCGGGTGCTGAATGCCGGGGTCGAACCGGCACAGTCGTTGGCCGATGCGCCCACGTCCAAGGCCTCGGGGCCATAGTCCGCGGGGATGGACCAATCGATCGGGGTCACCGCGAAGCCGCTGCCGTCGGACAGGTGAACACTCCACATGTCGATGCCCAGCGTATCGCCAGCGTCGTCACACGGAGCCTCGGTGATGGCCAAGTCGACCAGGCCGTCGCCGTTGAGGTCGCGGGTCATGAACGCGGGCGTGTCGAAGGCGCAGTTGTTGGGGCTGCCGTATTGGTCCATCGCCTCGGGGCCGTAAGTGGCCGGTACTGGCCAATCGACCGGGGTGATATCAAAACCAGCGCCATTGTTTTTGTACAGCAGCCACTTGCTGACGCCGACATCGCGAGCGTCATCGCATGCGTCTTCCATGACGACGATGTCGGGCAGTGCGTCGCCGTCTAGGTCAGTAGTGACGAAGGAGGGAGTCTGTGCGGGGCAGTCATTGTTGGACGACAGCCGGTCGATGGCCTCGGGACCATACTCGTCGGGAATCGGCCATGAGTCAGCCGTCGTCTCGAATCCAGCACCGTTGTTTCGGTACAGCAGCCACTCGGTCACGCCCACGGTGTCCGCCGGGTCGTCACAGGCCAGCTCGGTGACGACCAGGTCCTGCAGGCCGTCTCCGTCGAGGTCGAGCAGCGAGAACGCCGGGGTATCTGAGCCGCAGTCATTGAACGAGGCGGTCAGGTCGATGGCTTCGGGGCCGTAGTCGGCGGGAATCGGCCAGTCGATCGCCGTGGAGTCATGGCTGGAGCCGGTGTTCTTGTACAGCAGCCACTTGCTGATGCCGATGTCCCGGGCGTCGTCGCAGGGGTCCTCGGTCACGACGATGTCCCGCAGGCCATCTCCATCGAGATCGACCACCGAAAAGGACGGTGTCTCTGAGGCGCAATTGTCGAAGTCGCTAAAGAAGTCGAAGGCTTCGGGGCCGTACTCGTCGGGAATCGGCCAGTCGATGGCGGTCGTCTCGAACCCGCTCTGCAGGTCGGAGTCGGGGTTGCAGTCGTTGTCGACGCCGTCGCCAGGCACCTCGGCCGCGTCGGGGTGCACCGCGTCGTCCGTGTCATCGCAGTCGACTCCGCCAACGTCGGCGCCGTCAAAGCCGTCGCCGTCCACGTCGACGAGATCGCCGTCGAGACAGTCATTGTCCACTCCGTCGTAGGGAACTTCGGTGGCATCGGGATGGACGCCGGCGTCGTCGTCATCGCAGTCATCAGCGGCCGAGAAGCCGTCGTCATCGGCGTCGACGCTGGGGTTGCCCACATCGGTGTCATCGGTGTCCAGCACCTCGGTGTCGTCGACCTCGATCGTGCCGAGGGTCTTGCAGCCCGAGACGGTGACCAGTGCGATAGTCAGGATTGTGGAGACTCTCATGATCCGCAAGGTAGCACCGCTCTTGGCACTTGGCTCGTGTACTTCGGCCCCACCGGTCGACACAGCGGACCCGTGTGTACCCGTCTCTCCGACCGAACAGGTGGCCGTGGTCAACGGTCCCTTTGTGCAGGCCACAGCCGACGGCTTGCGCCTGCGATTTGAGACGCGCACGTCCGACCCTCTGCCCGTGTACATCGGCACTGACTGCCCCACCGCCACCACACCGACCACCGACACGGTCGAGCGCACCTACCGCTGGCCAGACATCGACGGCCAGCTCGGTCTAGACCACCCGGACGAGCCCGGCAGCTACACCCTGCAGCAGGTCATGTTCACCGACTTGGCGCCGGGCGAGTGGATCAGCTGGGCCATTCCCACTGGACCCGATTCCGAGGTCATCGAGGGGACCTTCCGTGCTCCTCCGGCAGCGGGCGAACCCTTCGTCGTCGCGTTCGTCGGCGACACCATGTCCCCTAAAAAGGAAGAAGTGCTGCCGTTGATGGCCGGCCACTCCCCCGACCTGTTCCTGCACGGCGGCGACATCCAGTACATGAGCTTTCCAGGGGACACCTGGGCCGCGTTCTTTCTCGCCGCGCGCGACGTGCTCGGCAGCGGGCTGAGCCTGTTCACCCTTGGCAACCACGAGTACGAGGGCCAAGACGAAGAGACGGTCCTGTACGAGCGCCTGCTGGGCGGCCAAGGCACCGCGGACGGCAACACCACCGAGTGGCACGCCACCGACTATTCCGGTGTGCGCTTCATCAGCCTGTCCAGCGAGGAAGACATGTCGGCGGCCACCGATTCGCAGCTGGTCTGGCTCGAGCAGCGTCTGGCCGAGGTCGATGCCGACCCCAATCTGGCGTTCTCCGTGGTCTTCTTCCACAGGCCGATCTATACGCTTGCCGAGCACGGCCCCCGCCTGTCCGCGCGCGCAGCCCTCGACGCGATTTTTGACGCCCACGACGTGCCGCTTGTGCTGACGGGGCACAACCACAGCTACGAGCGCTTCGAGGTCGGCAGCCGGACCTATGTGGTCGACGGTGGCGGTGGCGCGGTGACCTACAGCGTCGATGTGAACGTCGGCAACCACCCAGACGACGTGCCCCTGCGCAGCTTCGCTTCGGCCAGCTATGGCTTCACCGTGCTGGAGTTCGATGGGCTGGGCGGCATCGAATTGGTCCGCTTTGACCTCGATGACGCTGAGATCGACCGAGCCACCATCCGATGAGCGAGTCCCAGCCACTGGCCATGAAGGTTCGCAGCGAGTCCGATGCCCTCAAGGAACGCGCAGAGTAGACTGCCGCCGTGACCCTCGACCGACTCAAGAAGCTGCTGCCCGCCGACCTCAAACCCCGGGTCATGGAGCTGTACACCGACTTCCAGGACTTCTCGGCTGGCGGTTCGGTCATCGACTTTCTCGTCGACCTGCATGACCGGCAGTTCATCGACTCGGACGCCTATCGCCAGATCTTGATGTCTGCAGACGACACCATCACCGTGGCTGGCGATGCCCTGATGGCCGGCGAGACGCGCCCCCAAGAGACCGTCGGCCTGCTGGGCAAGGGCGGCATGGGCGAGGTCTTTGTCGCCCGCGACCCCAATCTGCAGCGCAACGTGGCCGTCAAGCGCCTGTTCCCCAACATGATGCGCCGAGACGACTTGGTGCGTCGCTTCTATACAGAGGTGCAGGTCACGGCCCAGCTCGAGCACCCGGGCATCGTGCCTGTGCACTCCCTGCACGTCGACGAGGAAGGTGTTCCTTCCTACGCCATGAAGCTGGTCAAGGGGCGCACGGTCAAGGAGTTCATCAAGGACTCGGCACTCCAGAAGAAGGAGGGCAAGTTCGACACCGAGCACGAGCTTCCCGGCCGACTCGAGGTGTTCCTCAAGGTCTGCGATGCACTGGCCTATGCCCACGACCGAGGGGTCATCCACCGAGACCTCAAGCCCGAGAACATCATGGTCGGCACCTTCAACCAGGTGCTGCTCATGGACTGGGGCGTGGCGCGCATCATCGGCGGATCGGACCATGTCATGCAGACGTTGGCGCCATCGTCGGACAGCATGGACCTGACCCAGGTCGGCGAGACCATCGGCACCCCGGTCTACATGAGCCCCGAGCAGGCACAGGGGCGAAACGATGAACTGACCGGCGCAAGCGATCAGTTCGCCATGGGCCTCATCCTCTACGAGCTTGTGACCCTCAGACGTGCCCGCCGCTACAAGGGCAACACGATGCTCATCGTCGCCAGCGGCAAGCGCGAGCCGTTCACCGTGGGCGAGCGCGGCCAGGACATTCCCAGCGACCTCAAGCCGATCATCGCCAAGGCGACCGACCCCAACCCCATCCGCCGCTACCGCGACATGGGCATGCTGGCCGAGGATGTGCGTCGCTTCCTGCGCGACGAAGAGCTGCTGGTCCGCCCCGACTCCGCCGGAACCCGCGCCCGACGCTTCTTGGGCCGGCACCGTGCCGCCGCCCTCAACGTGATCTTGTTGCTGGTGTTGGCGGTGATCGCTGTGGGCGCCTTCACGATGGCCAGTGGTGCCGCCGCACTCGAAGCTCAGCGGCGAGCGAGCGCCGCGCGAGAGGCCCGACTCGCCACGCTCACCGGCACGATCGACGAGCAGGCGCGCAAGCTTTCCGAGCGCATGTTCGAGTACCAGACCCTGCTGATGGGGCTGGCCTACACCGCCGAGCACGCGCTGAACGAAGAGCCGATCCCGCAGAAGTACTACCGAGAGACCACATTCGAGGACGAGGCGAACCATCCGCCCGACCTCAAGATGAGCGCCGTCTATGGCGCGCCAATCAGCGTGCAGTGGCCGGACATCTCGCTGGGGCAGAAGGTCAACGAAGAGGACGTACAGGATCAGATCTACCAGCTGGCGAGTGTGGCTCCACACCTGCGCCGCGCCCAGCTCCAGAGCCACAGCCTGACGGCCCAGGGCATGAGCACCACCGCCCAGTACAACCTCATTGCCGAGCGCGGCGTGCCACTGGTCTGGGCCTATGTGGCCACCGAAGAGGGCGTGATGATCAGCAGCCCCGGCAGCGGCACCATCGACGACCCCGACTACGAGATGCGGGACCAAGCTTGGTACACCGATGTGTACAAAAAACGCGGCATCATGTGTGACAGCGAGGGCGTCGACGAGTCAGGCATGGGGGTCTTGCTGACCTGCATGCAGCCCCTGTACTCCCTCGAAGACGAGTTCATCGGGGTCGCCGCCATCGACATCACCCTGAAGTGGCTGATCGACCACCTGCTGGACCCACCCGACCTCGGTACACCGGTCGTGTCGACTCTGGTTGATGGCGACATGAACGTGCAGGTCCACAGCGGTCAGCGAGACAGCGCTCGTTCGGCCACAGACTTCGAGATCGTTCGCTTCGACTTCGCCGACGTCGTTGGCGAGAGTCCAGCTGGCTTCTCAACCGTGGATGGCACCCTGGTCCTGTGGGCACCGGTGCCGGCCATGGACTGGACCTACGTGGTGACCGGGGACGCGACAACCCTGCTCGAAACACAGTAAAACACAGTAAGAGGGTTGCATGGCTGCTCCTTCCGAAGACACTGACGAGACCCCAGCGGCACTCGCGACAACTCCAAAGGCCAACGTGCCCAAGGACAAGAAGGACGACAACGACGCCGTCCTGTCCATGGTCTTCGGCATGATGGGCTTCATGATGTGCCAGCTGCTGGCGCCACTGGGGCTGTTCTTTGCGTGGCGGCACTACAACAACCGCAAGGCCGTCGACGGCGAGCTGTCGGTGCTGGCCATCTTGGGTGCGGTGTTCGGCACGATGGGCACCATCATCATCTTGATGGTGTGCGCCTACTTCATGTTCATCATCGTGATCTGGGCAGTGTTCGCACTGCTCTACATCGCCATGATCGTGTTCGTCGTGTTCTTTGCGGTGTTGGCAGCGCTCGCCGGCGCCTGACCCACTACTCGGGCACGGGCTCGGTCGGCATCACAGCGCCCAACAGCCCCTTGCGCATCTCTTCGTCGGTGTGGGGACCCAAGAACACCGTCCACAGCAGCGTCATGAACTGGGCTTCTTTGATGGTGCCGCGCTCGTGGTCGTTCACCCAAAAGCGCACCAGACCGCCCTCTTTCTTGCCGGGTACCCAGTCGAAGATCAGCCTGTCACCTGGCGCAACGGCCTCGAGCATGATCAGAAAGACCTCGTCTTCGAGCACGTCATCCATGCCCTGAACTGCCCCGAAGCGGGCCTGGAACTCGTCAAACAGCTCGCCGGCACTCTGGGGCACCAGCCAGTGGACCAGCAGCCGCTTGGGAGAGGTATCGGCGATGACGTGATCGGCCATGGCATCGGGAGCGCCCAAATACAGCGCTGTGACCGCGATCATCTTGCCGTCGCGGTTCCACGCTCCGGCTCCGTTCAGATCCAGGCGGACCTTCTTGGAGATCTCGGCGGTGCGCGGCAGGCCGATCTCGTCTAGCAGACCGCGAACCCTGGCTACGCGGCTGTGCTCGATGCGCAGGGCCTCGACGTTGGCAAAGACCTCGAAGTTCTGGTGGCCAAATGCATAGCTGCCGACCGGCAGGTAGCCCTCGAACTTGCCCTTGTCGGTCAGGCCCGCATTCGCGAAGGCGATGGCGTTCTTGAGATCTGGGCGGAACGGCTCGACCACGGGCACCACAGCCGGACAGTCCGATGCGCGGCACACGATGGCAAGGGAGCCGAACTCGCCCCGTACTGAGGCGATCGCGCTGGCGGTGTCAGGCTCGCCAGACAGGTCTTGGGCCGTCTTCAATCGGGCCAAGTGGGCACTGACATCTCCGCGATTGCGGGCGGCTTCCGCACCCAGCGAAACCGTGGCGCGGTTGCTGGTGCCACCTAGGCCCTCGATCTGCTCATAGGCCCGCTCGACCCCGTCCCAGGCGTTCTTCTGAGCGAGCTTGTCCATGCTCTGAGCCAGTCGCCGCACTTCTGGGTCGTCCGCCGCGTGGGCCGCGGTAGTCAGCATCAGACCGAAGAACAGGGAGTAGAACAGCTTCATGGGGCCCTTGTAGCGCGGCATGGGCGGACGCACCGCCACGATGTGCGGCATAGCAGCCCACAGCCCATCTCCTTAGGCTTGTTCTATGGGGAGTGAACACCCGGAGAGCCCGTTCTTCCGCGCATGGACCCTGACCGTCCTGCGCTACCGCTTCGTGTTCCTGGCCATCACGATGCTGACGACGTTCGGCTTCTTGGCTCAGATCGTCCAGCACCTGACCTTCGACTCATCGGTCGAGTACTTCGCCGCAGGTGATGCCGAGCTCAGCCGCTCCCTCGAGGAGTACCGCGACGAGTTTGGCCGCGACGACCTGTACATGCTGGTCATCGAAGGCGACGTGTTCAGCCCCAACTTCCTGGCCACGCTCAAGTCTCTGCACGACGACCTCGAAGCGCTCGATCTGACCGTCGACAGCCAGGGCGAACGCAAGCGCGACCGCGACGTGCTGCGCGGCATCGTCGACGAGCAGCCCGAACCGGACGCAAGCACCGAACCCATCACTGGCGGCGTCGATGACTTCGGCGGCTTCGGCGACGACGACTTTGGGGACTTCGGCGACGACGAAGGCTGGGGAGACGAGGTCGGCGGCACGCTGATCGAAGAGGTGACCAGCCTGGTCAACGCCCGGCAGACGGTGTTCGAGGGCGGCGGAATTCGAGTCAAGGGTCTGCTCGACGACTGGCCCACCGAGGCTGAGCTGCCTGGGCTGCGCGACCGCGTGCTGAACGACTCATTCCTGGTCGGCAACGTCGTGGGCGTCAAGGGCCGTCACGCCGTCATCGCCGTGCGCACGGACTTTGTGAACGAGAACGACAGCCACAAGATCATGGCGGCCATCGCACAGACCGCCGATGTGTACGACAGCGACGAGTTCGACGTGCACACCACCGGACTGCCTCAGATCAACGCCACGCTCAATGCGATGGTGTTCGGCGACATGCCCGTGTTGGCCAGCGGCGCCATGGGCATCATGGTCTTTGTGCTGATCTGGCTGTTCAGGCACCCGGTCTCGGTCATCGCATCCGAGGGCGTGGTCGGCCTGGCCAGCATCTGGACTCTGGGCGTGATGGCGATCACCGGCACGCCCGTCACCGTCATCAGCAACATCATCCCCGCGTTTCTGACCGCGGTCGGCATGGGCGACTCGGTGCACATCCAGACGGTCTACCAGGACCTGCGACGCGACGGCGTCGAGCACGAAGAGGCCATCGTCCGGGCACTCGGCTCAACGGGCATGCCGGTCGTGTACACCACGCTGACCACGATGGCCGGCCTGCTGTCATTCCAGTTCGCCAGCACCCTGGCCATCCAAGAAATGGGGGTGGCCGCTGCCTTCGGTGTGGCCGCCGCCATGCTGCACAGCTTCGTCTTTCTGCCCATCGTGCTGTCGTTCATGGGCGGTGCGAAGTTCGCTCCCAAAGAAGAAAAGCAGCGCGACCGCATCGATGCCTTCCTTGAGTGGTGCACCAACCGCTCTGTCGGCACCGGGCGCATCAAGACCCTGGCCGGCGGGGTGGCCCTGTTCCTCTTTTCCTTGGTCGGCATCAGCCAGCTCGATGTGCACCACAACCCGATTCTGTGGCTCGGCGAAGACCACCCCACCACCATCGGCGTCACGATGATGGACGCCGAAGTCGGCGGAACGGCCACCGTGCACGTGTTGATCGAGAGCGACAGCGAGCTCGGCCTCAAAGATGTCGACCTGCTGCACAAGATCGAAAAACTCGACGCACACATGCGCAACTACGTGCACCCCAAGACCGGGCAGCGCATCGTCACCGACACCATCAGCATCTTGGACATCGTCAAAGAAACCAACCGGGCGCTGCACGGCGGAGACCAAGCCCACTACGCGCTTCCGGACAGTCAGCGCGGCGTCAGCGATGCACTGCTGCTGTTCGAGAATGCCGGTCCCGACGAGCTGTCCCGCATCGCCACCGGTGACCTCAAAAAGACCCACTTGACCGCCCGGGTCATCTGGCTGGACGCATCGTCCTATCTGCCGCTGCGCAGCTACCTCAACGAGGGAATCGACGAGATCTTCGGCGACTCCACCAAGGTCACGGCGACCGGGACGGTCTACAGCCTGCTGAGTGTGGTCGGAGTACTGATCGAAGACCTGCTCAAGAGCTTCGGCGTGGCATTTGTCGCCATCACCATCATGATGATCGCGCTGCTGCGCGACGTGCGCCTGGGCATCGTCTCGATGGCGCCCAACCTGATGCCAGTGGTGCTGGTGTTCGGCATCATGGGCTTTGTGGGCATCGACATCGACATGTCCAACCTGCTGATCGGCAGCATCGTCATCGGCATCGCAGTGGACGACACCATTCACTACCTGCACCAGTACAAGCAGCATCACCTGCAGCACAACGACACCGAGGGCGCCATCGCGCACGCGCTCGACCATGCTGGCCGCGCCTTGGTCAGCACGACCCTCATCCTCGCACTGGGCTTCTTCGTCTACAGCGGCTCGGCACTGCTCTCGATCGCGCGCTTCGGTGTGTTGGTGGGACTCACCTGCCTGTCTGCGCTGTTGATCGATCTGATTCTGACCCCAGCGTTGCTGCGCACCTTCTTCCCGCTACTGCTCCTCGCCTCCCTCGCCGGCGCCGTCTCACCCGACAGCACCGACCCCAAAGAGATCATGGACGCCGTCGAGACCCGTGATGGCGGCGACAAAATGACCGCGCGCCTGCACATCACCATCAAAGACAAAGCCGGACGCGAGCGCAGCCGCACCATCAGCACACGCACCATGGATTTCGAGGGCGGCACCAAGCAGCTGATGCTGTTCGAGGCCCCGGCCGATGTGCGCAACGCGGGCCTGCTGTCCATCGACTACGAGGCCGGCAACAAGACCGATGACCAGTGGCTGTACCTGCCCTCCCTGGGCAAGACCACCCGCATCTCGAGCGCCGACAAGTCCGGCTCCTTTATGGGCACGGACCTGACCTACTCCGACATGACCAGCAAAGACCCGGCGAACTACGAATACGCCATCGTGCAGCAGTCCGCGCAGGTGGACGGCGAGGACTGCTGGGTCATCGAGGCGCGGCCCACCACCGACAAAGAGCAGACCGAGACGGGCTACCTCAAGACGCACGTGTGGATCAGCAAGTCCAAGATGTTGACCGTCCAGATGAAGGCCTGGGTGCGCGAGGGCAAGAAGCTCAAGTACATGCAGTTTGGCGACATCGAGAAGGTCGATGGCATCTGGATTCCCAAGCAAATCGTGGTGCGCACCATCCGGGCTGGCGAGGTCGAGAGCCAGTCCACCGTGACCTTCAGCGAGCTGAAGCTGAACGTCGAAGACATCACCGAGGCTGACTTCACAGAGCGCCGCCTGGAGCAGGGTCTCTAGTCTTGCTGCTGCTGCTCCTGTGTGCGATGCCCGCAAGCAGCGGCGAGCTCCGTCACGACGACGACGACGAGGACTGGGGCGACGAGGACTGGGGCGACGACGAAGTCGGCTTCGGGGACTTTGAAGCCGTCGCGGTGCCCGAAGCGCCGCCCCCTCCAAAGCCGGTGTCACTCGGGGGCACCCTGCGCAAAGACGATGCCTTGTGGAGCGAGCGCAGCTTCGAGTTCGCCAAAGCACGCCAGACGCTGGACCTATGGGCTAGCTACAAGAAGGGGAACGTGCGCGCCGAGCTTGCTGCGCACGGTGAGCTGGACCTGATTCCGGTGTTCCAAGAGCAGCTGTTTGGCGACACCAGCCGCTTCGACGACGCCAGCCTGCGCGAGTACGGCACCCAGCTGTTTCCTCGAGAGGCCTATGTGGCCGTGTCCGAGGGAGATTGGGAGCTCAAGGTCGGCAACCAGATCGTCGCCTGGGGCGAGGCCAACCTGCTGAGCACCGTCGATGTGGTCAACCCACGGGACCTGCGCGAACCGGGCCTGGCCGACCTCGACGACATCCGGCTGCCGGTATTGGGTGCCAGGGTGGCGTGGTTCCACGACGGGCACCGCGTCGAACTGATGGCTGTTCCCACCCCCAGCTGGGGCCTGCGCAGCCCTCCAAACGGGCCCTTTGGGCTGCTGCCGGGCGTGCTCGACGATGCGCCGGACTTCGTCACAAACCTGCTGGCCGACAAGCAGCTGGCGTGGGCCCACGAGCCGGGCGCCCGACAACCGGGCAACACGCAGTGGTTCGGCCGATGGACGATGAAGGGCGAAGGGCTGGACATGGGGGTCTATGGGGCGTCCGTGCTCGATCAGCAGGGGGTTCTGGCGCTGCCGGAGTTTGCAGATCTGGCCGGCGAGTCCGTCGCTATTTCCCTCCAACACCGCCGATATGGCCTCGTCGGCATGTCAGCGGCGGCACCCGTCGGTGGCTTCGTGCTGCGCGGGGAGGCTGCCGCCAACATCGACCGCGCGTTCAACACCGGTGACCTCGAGGCCACGGTGCCGGCCATCGACGTGGACCAGGGCCAGCTGCTGAGCGCCATGTTCGGGGCGTCTCGGGGCTTTGGAAACCTGTCGGTCGATCTCGAGTTGAGCAAAGGGGCCTTTCAAGGCGGCCCGCCTCGCGACCTGTTGTTTCGGGCCGACAGTGGCAATGCAGCTGTTCGACTTGGCTACACCGCCATGCGCGAGCGGCTGAGGATCGATGTGGTCGGCATCGGATTTGGGTGGGATCTTCGCTTCGGGGGGCTCGCACGGGCATCGGCCACCTATGAGCTGCGCGATGGCATGAAGCTCGCGGCGGGGGTGATCAGCTACCGGCCGGGCTCCGAGCGCGGTCCGGTCACCGGCTTAGACAGCCATGATCGGGTCTTCTGGCAGTACCGCTGGGACTTCTAGACACATCGATCTCAAGTCTGTGCGGCGAAGTTCCGACATGCACGTTGGAGGCCCGGCCATGAAGCCCACCCGTTGGTACCCGGTCACAATCTTGGACGTGAACGGCAGGCGCCTGCCCGCCGTCTGGCACATCCGCCAGCGCTACGACGGTCAGAGCGTCGCAGCCATGGACATGCTGTGGCCCGATGGTGTGCAACAGGACGCCGCGGTCTACCGCTCCGACATCAAGCCATTCCAGGCCACCGAAGAAGCGACCGAGTTCCTGGCCGAGAAGATGGGCATCGACCTGTCGAACTCACCGCTCAGCACCCACCTGCGCCGGGTCGCGCGCAGCATGATCGGCGCCGACGACCTCGGCGAGTTTGCCGAGATGTTCGAGGTCATGCGCCAAGTCGTCACCACCAGCGCCGCATCACAGCGGGGCGGCAGCGAAGCCTAGCCAGAACGAGGCAAAGCTAGGGCGAGGCCTTGGCAAACCAGAACACCTTGCGCTTGCCATCCTCTCCCTTGACCTTCTGCACGCCCCAGACGACGAACGTCTGATCGAACCACCATGCCGAGTCGGTGGCCCAATCGTTCTTCACCTTCTCGCCGGCGCCAACGGTCTCGGCTTCAGAATCGGCGCGGGTGACCTCGTTGCCATCGACGACCTTGGAGTACACCACGCTCTCATGCGTGTACAGCAGGGACACGCGCCCGTCGGCTTGCGTCACCCGCACCTGCTTGTCCAGGCGTCGACTCAACACATCTTGGATGGGAAAGCTGTGGTCCCACAGGAGGTCCCCATTGGCCCCCAAGCCGGCCACCACGGCGTGGGTAAAGCGCCACCCCACAAAGACCGTGTGCGTCACAAAGGTGGTCGTAGGCACACCGTTGACAATGACGGTCTGTGGCACCGTGTAGGTGGTGTAGACCGGATAGAAGGCCTCGGCGACCAGCAGGGTATCGCCATCGCGCTCGATCAGGTCGTGGACCAGAAGTTGGTAGTCGAGAGCGAGGTCCCGCCCTTGGTCCCGCAACCTCTGGGCACGGGCCTCAACGCGAGCCTGCTTCTTGTCCTTGAAGTAGTCGAAGAAGTTGTCGAACTCGGTGAAGCTATGGGTGCGCACAAACTCCGGTTCGGCCCCCTGAAAGCGAGCCACGTACACGCCTTGTGAGCCGGTTCCTCGGCGTCCAAGTGCATAGGTGCCCACAATGAGGTCGGCACCATCTTCTAGGGGCTTGCGCTGCGCTGTCAGCAGGTTCAGGCCGTCGCCGCCATCGAGCATGAGCCGAGACTGAACGGCGCCGTCATCGATCTGCAGCAGCTCGACCTCGCGATGCTTCTTTCGCGTACGCGTGACCACGGCGTCGACACCCCCTGTTGCCCGCACTGCGAGCCTCTCGACCTCGATTCCCCTCCCGGTGTCCAGGTCCCCCACCGTCTGGGTGCCGAGTCGGTGGTGCACCAGCACAGCGCGCCTGCGGCCACGCCCGGCGGCATAGACATCCATGCCGTCGATCGCCAAGTCCGTCATGCGGGTCGGTCCATACGGCATGCGCAGCCTCAGCTCGCGCACCACACCGCTGCTCAGGTCCACATGCAACAGCACGAGATCCGCGTCGCGCCGCTCGTGCATGCCCAAGACAAGGGCTCCATCGATGACCTCGACGTCAAACCGAACCATGGCGCGGGGCAGGTCGACGAATGCGGTCCAGCGCTCGTTGAACTCCTGATCGTAGCCCGTGAAGCTCATCTCACCCGATGGACTCTCTGCAATCAGCACCAGGCCGTGCTCGCCGGCGGGAATGACCTCGTACTCGTCGAAGGCGCCGTCGGAGTCGATCTCGACTCGGTCCGTCACCGTCGCAGACCATGCCAGCGCGGCCGCCAGCATCAGCGCGAGCATCGAAATCCGACGAAGGCGTTGCTCTCACTGCGCTTTGGGGTGTACTCCGAGACCGTGCCGTCGAACTGTCGCCAAGCCGGCACTCCCTTGGCGCCGACGCGCCATTCCTGCAGCGGCCCTCCTCCTGGGTACGACCAGCTCGTCGGCTCTGCCCCCAAGGCGGCGAGCCCCTTGGAGCCACAGTAGGCGGCGGCAGCCCCCCAGTTCACGCTGGTCACTGCGGCGGCACCATTGCTCGGCTGGCCACCCGACCATCCGCTCAAGTAGTTGGCGTCGGCCCGCCCCTCGGCTTGCGCCGCTTGTGGCTGCCAGCTCGGTTTGCCCTGCATCCATGCGGCAAACTTCGCTCCGGTGATGAGCGGACCGGCCTTGCCCGCAGCCTTTGCTGGCGCGGGTGTGCGGGGCTCTTCTTTGGGCTCAGGTCGCTCGACAGCCTTGTCGGGCTCGGGAGGGGCCGCCGCAACGACAGCGTCGGGAGCCTTGTCAGGTACCGCCTTGGCGACGGGCTGAGCGTCTGGTTGTGCCGGAACTTCCGCCTGTGGCGCTGCCGGCTCGACCTCGGACTTGACGTCCACCTGTGCAATCACTGCCGGCGGATCGACGATGGGCTCGGTGGAAGGCGACTCCTGATTGAGCAGCTGCAGCCCCACCGCGATTCCTCCGGCGCCGACCACGAGTGCAAATGCCCCCACCGCGGCCACACCGATGAGCACGGCACGATTTGGCGCCGCTGAGGTGGGCTCATCGACGACGGCAACATCCTCTGCCTCGACCGGCATCGCATTGACTTCATCGGTGAATGCGTCCCCCGCTGATCCCTCGATCAGCGTGGCTCCCGCCAGGGTGTCCCCTTCGACGGGTCCCTGCTTGTCGAGCAGTTCTCCAACGTGGCCCTCGGCCCATTCAGCCAGCCACAGGCCGCCACACTCCGTGCGCAGATCGCGCACTCGGCGCTCGACTTCCCTGCCCGTGGGCCTCTTGGCATGATCGTACTGCAGCATGTCCCGCAGCAGTTGTTCGACGATGCCAAAGTCTCCGCCCAGCTTCTTGCGAACGGTGCCCAAGCGCTTGCCGACATGGGCGTTGTGCTTCTCGCGGTTCGCCGAGGTCTTTCCAAACTTGCGTCCGGTGGCCGCTTCGCAGAGCACGACCCCCAGCGCATAGATGTCGGACTCGGG
>CAYYHT010000089.1:0-14945 GCA_964471355.1 uncultured Enterobacteriaceae bacterium | reverse complement strand
GTGATGGGCCAGCCGCTATCGGGCACCCAGTCCCGTTGCTGGAAGTCGGCTGCGTCGAGGGGTCGGCACCAACCCGACCAGTGGTTGGATGAGCCGCCGAAGTAGCGCAGGCGCGTATTGGTCAGGTAGTTCGCGTCCATCTCACCGCGGTACTTGGTGACCATCTCGCCCTGGTACAGGTCCTGACTGGCCTTGCTGGGCTCGAGTCCACCGCCCTCGATCAGGGCGATCTGCGGGCCACGTCCGCGCAGGGCCCGCGCGATGGAAATGCCCGCGGGACCGCCTCCGATGATGGCGAGGTCGGCCTCGATCATGATGCCGGCTCATCCTCCTGTTGGAAGGACTCGGCAATCCAGGCCACGCACAGGAAGATGATGTAGGCGCACATCAGCCAAGATAGCCAACCCACCAGGAATATGCGATGACCCGGCAGGTTCGTCTCGGCCCAGTTGGTGAACAGCTCCATGCCGATGATGAAGGCCAGCCCGATGCGGTTGGTGGACTTGTCGAGGTCCGACGCGTGCAGCATCGCCAGGGTGACGCGGGACGCGTAGTAGTAGTACGACGCTGTTGTCAGCAGGAAGAACACCACAAAGCCGATGGCAAATGCCTCGTCGTCGCGCCGCTTTCGCAGGCCAAATCCAAGGGCGAGCATGACCAGCAGTGCCAGTCCGTAGCGCAGCGGCTTCTGCTCCTGAATCTTGACCTTGCGCTCGGTCTCGATGAACTTGGGCATGGTCTCGCCGCGGAACGGCAGCGCCAGGGCCAGTCCAATGCGTCGACTCGACAGCTGCATGGGATCGTTGTGATCGCGCATGTTCTCGAAGTGCACCGACACTTCTTCGGCGCCAAAGCGCAGCACAGCACCCGCTTGAAGCGTGGCCGCCGACAGCATGAAGGCGCCGGCAAAGACGAGCAGCGGCTTGTTCACCTTGCCCTGAACCAGACCTGCCACGCCCTTTGCGAAGGGGCCATACATCCACATCGCGGGGAACATGCGCAGCACGGCCGAATAGCCCGCAAAGATGCCGGCCCAGTAGTGCTTGCCCTGCCTCAACAGGGCCATCGCAACCATCAGCGCGGCCAGGTAGTCGTAGCGCAGGAACACCCATCCGACTTGGGGCCAGCGCAGGCTGTAGGTGACCATCAAGAACGCCCAGGTCCAGCCGGCGGTGGTGGCTCCGTACGCCCAATAGACGGCGTAGATCGCCCCCAGCAGCATGGCCACGTCGAAATAGCAGGTCAGCTTGATGTACTCGACGGGGATGATCTTGGCGATGGGGGCTGCGATCAGCGTCCAGACCGTGGTCCCGTTGTAGCCGTGGTCCTGAATCATCTGGCGCCACAGCTTGCTATTCCAGCCCCTTTCCTTGCGTGTGATGTGCAGCGTGTCGTGGCTAAACCGCAGCCACTGGCTCTCTGAGAACTTGTTCTCTTTGACCCACTGCCCGCGCCGGACGCCGTGCATGATCGGCTTCTTGACGTGCCCGGTCTCGTCCTGGGCCAGGTAGATCGTGCCCTCTTTCTTGAAGTGGGGGCCGCCGTTCTCGCGGTCGACCAGCAGCATGGCTGGGTACAGGTCGTAGTAGCCGAGCTCGTCGAAGTACTTGGCGTTCAGGTAGTAGTGGGACTGGTCGTAGACATCGATTCGATCGACCAGGATGGCCGGTCCCCAGCGGAAGTAGTTGAGCGTCGAGACCAACACAAAGGCGGCGAGCAATACCTCGCGGCGCTTGATGCCAAAGGACGGCATGACCTCTTGCAGACGAGGCAGCTGCCAAATCAGCGCCAGCACCACACCTGCAGTGCAGATGGTGACCTTGTAAGCCTCGCTGGTGGCGCGCGAGATGTTGTAGAAGTCCGAGAAGTCCAAGAAATCAGCCTCGATCGGGCCATCGCCAGCGCCAATCGATGGCCCTGTAATTCACTGAAGGATGCTTGCTGCGGCCTGCGAGAATCAGCTGCGTTTGATCGACACAATCTCGACGGTGGTGGTGGGGCAGTCCTTGCGGAACGGCCCGCGGGCGCCGGTCGGAATGCCGACCATGGCGTCGACTGACTCCATGCCCGAGGTGACCTTGCCAAAGACCGCGTAGCCCCAGCCCGTTCCGGCCGGTGCGGTGTGGTCCAAGAAGGCGTTGTCGGACAGGTTCACAAAGAACTGGGCGGTCGCCGAGTGGGGGTCACCGGTGCGGGCCATCGCGACCGTGCCGCGGTGGTTCTTGACCCCGTTGTCGGCCTCGTTCTTGATGCCGGCGTTGACGCGTTTTTTGTCGAAGGTGGCGCTGTATCCGCCGCCCTGGGCCATGAAGCCGGGAATGATGCGGTGAAAGATGGTGCCGCTGTAGTGGTCTGCATCGACGTAGGCGAGGAAGTTGGCGACCGTGCCCGGAGCGCGGGCGTCGTCGAGCTCGATCTGAAACGAGCCGGAAGTGGTCTCGACGGTGACGGTAGTAGGCATGGGGCATCTCTCGAGAAATTGGGTGCCGCACCCTAGCAGTGAATGATCGAATAGGGCCGAATAGGTGTCAGGTATTTCCATTTTCCACTTTCGACATGCAAACGCCGAATATCGTCCGAATCCGGAAATCAGAGGCGCATCGTCGGCGCCGCTTAATGGAAAATGGAAATACCTGACACCTATTGCCGGACACGGAAATCAGAGGCGCATCGTCGGCCCCGCTTAATGGAAAATGGAAATACCTGACACCTATTGCCTATTGCCGGACGAAGTCAATCGTTTGATTGACAATCCCCAGAATCAAGCATAGAGGCCGACCATGGAAGACTCACAAGTCGCGATTGTCACCGGTGGCGCGTCAGGAATCGGGCGGGCGCTGTGCGGGCAACTGGTCGCGCGGGGCACTCGCGTGGTCATCGCCGACTTCAACCTGCCCGGCGCCGAACAGGCCGCTCAAGAGCTTGGGCCTCTGGCCACGGCAGCGGCCCTCGATGTCACCGATGCCGACGCCTTTGAACAGGTCGTCGCCGGCGTCTTCGAGCGACACGGTCGGCTCGACATGCTGTTCAACAACGCGGGCATCGGCGGCGTGGGCATGGCCGAGGACCTGTCGGCCGCCGACTGGAAGCGCATCGTTGACGTGAACCTATACGGGGTCATTCACGGCGTTGCGGCTGCGTATCCACGCATGGTGCAGCAGGGCTTTGGGCACATCGTCAACACCGCATCCGGTGCTGGGCTGGCTCCGCGACCGGGCATGACGCCGTACTCCACCGCCAAGTTCGGCGTGGTCGGCCTGACGATGTCTCTGCGGGCCGAGGCGGCAACCCACGGCATCCACGTCAGTGTGGCGTGTCCCGGCTACGTCGCGACCAACATCATGGCGGCCGGCGAATACAAGGGCATCGACATGAAGAAGCTGACCGACGGCCTGCCGATCGGTCCCATCACCGCCGACGCGGCTGCAGCCATCATTCTGCGCGGTGCCGACCGCAACAAGCTGGTCATTATCGATCGCTTCTATGTGTGGCTGGACTGGTTCCTGACCCGCCTGGCTCCCCGGGTTGCGGTGTGGGCGGCCGGCTACCGCACCAGCGCCTTTCGCGGAGCCAAGATCGACGCCGATGCGCCCGCACAGGCCGTGGCCAAGTCATGAGCATCGTGCTGGCCACCGTGGCGATCTGCTTCGCTCTGTTCCACGCGGTCAGCAACGCCTTGGTCGGCGGCCTTGGCACCTCCAAACCCGGTACCACGCCGCGTGCGCACATGCTGCGCCGCATCGCGGGCTTGGCGCTCTTCGGCATCGTACCGGCCATGGTCGCGGCAACGGCTCTGCCACACGGGCTAGCAGGCGTCGGATTGGGGCTGGGGGATCCTCTGCGCGCCGCGGGCGCCGTTTCGATCCTTGGGCTGATCGCCATGCCCATTCTGTGGCAAGCAACCAGTCAAACCAAGCTACAGGCGCAGTACCCGCAGATCCGCGTCCAAGAGTGGGACCGAAATCTGTACGCGGCCTCCTCACTCACCTGGGCGGCGTATCTGCTCGGTTACGAGTTTATGTTCCGGGGCTTCCTGCTCTTTGCCCTGATCGAACCCTTGGGAATGTGGCCCGCGATCTGGCTCAATGTTGCACTTTATGTGGCCGTTCATGCAGACAAGGACTCCCAAGAAGTGATTGCCTGCGTGCCCATGGGAGTTCTCTTCTGTGCGCTTGCGCTGTGGACTGGCGCGATTTGGGCGCCGTTTTTGCTGCACGTGATCATCGCGTTGACCAGCGAAACCGGAGCCATCGTGCAAAGGCCGGATACCGACCGATGGGCTATACTGAGGTCTCCTCACACATATGGATCTCATCATGGGCGGAAAGAGCCAGGATAAAGGTCGCACCTCTGCACAGACCCCTGCTGCCGGTAGACCCGGTCGCTCCAACGGTCCGCAGGAGTTTGGCAGCAATGCCGACGCCCAAGCCGCGATGGGTACCGAAGAGGTCGAAGAGACCGGCATCGACGCGTTCTATGAAGAACTCTACTCGCAAGACGCCGACGGCGGCACCGCATTCAAGCTTGCCCTCGAGAGCGACGACCGCGACCTAGGCGAGCTCTTCAACGATGAAGACGCGATGGATCGTCTGGCCAAGATCTGCAGCGCGCAGCAAGTCGCAACACTGCAGGAGTACGGAAAGGAATTCAGCGATCAAAATGACGCCGTCATGAACGCGGCAATCTTCAACGACGGCGGCATCCGCAAGGGTATCGAGACATTGCACAAGAGAGTTGAAGGTCAACTCACTCAACAGGCGGAGGACCACATCACGTCTGCGTCGGACAGGGGAGAATCACCAACGGATGGATTCAACCTCGAAGGCATCGGCGGCGACCATCAAATCTGGGCCAGCGTCGGGACGGAGATCAAGGATCTTCTTGGACTAGAGAAAGGCTGCATTGCGCTTCATATCGGTGTCGACGACGGCGAACTGACGGTGAGTGATTGGTCACCAGGCACGATGTGGAGTAGCGCAACAATCTCGATTAGCGAAGACATCTTGGTCATCGCAAAGAACCCCGAGAATCACGTCGAAGCGCAGCGATGGAGCGAAATCTTCACCACGCCAGATGTCACAGTCAGGCACCTCGGTGGCAGCGCCCTGCTTGGAATGCCCGAATCGTTCCAATGGCACAGCACCCTGTAGCCGACCGAATGGCCACACCACGACTACGCGCAGCAGCGGCAATTGTCGCGTTTTCGACCGCATTCGCTTGCAGTGGACTCACCGGTGCAACGCCGTCAGGCGGAATCGAGGTCGGGCAGGACGCCGCGATGCCAGAGGTCGCGGCCGCAATATTGGTCGACGAGACACTGCAGCCCGCTTTTCAGCGGGACTCTCCTTTGCTGCTAGCGTATGTCGAATCGATGCGGGAAATCCACGCGGACGAGGTCTACTACAGCCGCTACGCAACGGCATACAATTCCCGTTTGAACAATTTGCGGGAAGCAATCGCTACGAACGCAGGTGCTCCGCTCGCAAACGCATTGCGATACGCAGCCGCCGACCCCCGAAGCCGGAAGACCTACTCTGCGGGCATCGTTGGTCACGACATAGGCGCCAAGTGTGGCATGGGGCCTGCGCGAGTCACGTTCCAACAGGCGAGAGCGCTGGGGCTACTCGCGCAGCCGGACATTGTACTTACCTCCGACGAAGCGATTGATCTGACGCGTGAGGAGATCATGGAACGCTTGCGGTTCGCACACACGCAGAACCCAACCGATTGGACGACCTACCGAAACATAGAGACGCTGTCCGGACAGGTTTGCATCGTAGGCATCGACTTGGAGAAACTGCCCGACGACGACCATCGTTCTGACATGGAGGCGCTCGGAACAAAGATCGCCGAATATCTCACCAAGAACGAGGACCTGCCATCCAAGGGCAGCGACCAGTGGCTCATCGCCCGCATCGCCCTGTTCTACCTTGGTGACACCAACATCGACCTCAGCACCGACGAGCCACTCTCCGAGGCGCTGAACCTGAACAAGCCTCGCCAGAGAGTCGCCTTCGACCGCACCGCGACCCTGATGGCACGCGCCACAGTCATCCCGTGCATCGGCGTCCTCGGGGACGACAGGCCCAAAGGCCTTCGCGACACCCCTCTCCCAGCTAAAGGCACCTGCGAGCGCCTCTACGAACTGCTCGACGCCGAGGACTAATTTGCACAGACCCATGACCTGGACCGCGGGCTTCGCTCTGATTTGCATGCTGGCCTGTGGCGGCAGCGGAGAGAAGGTCGAGCGCAAACCCGACCTGCGCGAGGTCATGACCACCATCCTGGTCGACAGGGCTTGGTGGGGGGATTTCATGAGCGAGGACGTGCTGTACGAAGCCATCGTCGTCGAAATGAAGGAAATTCGGGCGCAAGAAAACGAGTACGCCGACTCTGTAGGTGCCGGCGGCGCCGCCATGGCCAGCCTTCGCGACCAGCTGCACAGGGCCCCAAGGGGCGCACCACTGGTTGTCTCCTACATCGCCGCGGGTCCAAACGGCTTTGACGCCTTTGACGCCGCGGTTGTGGGTACTGAAGAGGCTACTGACTGCGCCGTCGGTCCTGGCAGGCTCACCTTCAGCCAAGCTCAATCGCTGGACATCGCCTCTCAGCCCGCCATCGTGCTCGCTGCAGACGAAAGAGAAGGCAAGTCGGACAAACAACTCGCCAAGCTGCTCGCTGACAGCGCTCCCGACACCACGGGCCAGTGGAACGCTGTCCGTGAGCTTCCGACCGCAGACGGCCGCATCTGCATCGTCGGCACAGACAGCAAGACCGCGCCGGACGACGACATGCGAAGAGAGCTCCGGTACTTCGGTCGCCGCATCAATATGCAGCTGAAGAACGACGAAGACGTCCCCAGGCAGGGCAGTGAGCTATGGCTCCTCACCCGCATCGCCCGCTTCTATTTGGGCACGACCGAGGTCGACCTGCTGCGGCCGGTCTCCTTCGATCAGATGCTGGACCAGCAGGACCCCGCACAGAAGCTCGCCTACGACCGCACCGTCAGCCTCGTCGCCCACGCGACCGTGCTGCCGTGCATCGGGGTCATGCAGGAAAAGACCGGCTCCCTCGAACCCGCCACGCAGCCCACCAAAGAGACCTGTGAGCGCCTGTTCGAGCTGCTCGACGAGTAGCTAGAGCGCTGAACAGGTAAACGGTGCGAGGCCCCTGAGGCAGGCTTGAGTCCAGGGCGGCGAAGCTGCGCTTTACCTGATCGGTGCTCTAGCGACGCAGGGACTCGACGGTGCCCTGGGCCGCCAGCAGGCGCGTCTTGACCGCCTCCCAGCCCGCTTCATCGACCGCCTCGTCGGCAATCACCTCGACGCGATTGTCGCGCCGGTGGTGAATCGCCTCGTACTTGATCTGATCATGCGTCGCCTGCACCAGAAGCCAGACTCGCGGCGTGCGGAACACGCCCTTGAGCCGAATCGCACCCTTCGCAAGCGGGCCTCCTGGCCGCATGATCTCACCGATCGCATCCTCGAGCTGGACCCGGTCGAACCAGATGCTGGGAGGCAGAATCCACCCCGCCGCACTTCGGTCATCGACCCCGTGAGGCACATCGAGCCGAATCTTCGCCGGAGCCGGGTCCTCGTGCAGCCAGCGCTCTTCGATCTGACCGTTCACCGTCTCGATCACCGCCAGCTTGGGCGGGTACAGGGCGGCCGCAGCCTCGCGAAACGCCGTCATCTGGGCGTCCGTCGCCAGATCTGTCCGGTTTGCCACCAGCACATCCGAGATGCGCAGCTGGTCCCGCCAGTTCTCGCGGCTGGTGTAGCGGCTGTCCAAGAACTGCTTGGGGTCGACCAAGCACAGGGTTGCCCTCAAGGCCACCGCCTCGCGAATGCCCGGCGACCGCAGCATATCGACGATGCTGGCCGGATGCGCCAGGCCGGTAGGTTCCACGAACAGCCGGTCGGGACGCACATCGCGCAGCAGCCGGACCAGACCCATCTTCATCTCGAGGCCCGCACTGCAGCAGATGCAGCCCCCTGGAATCTCGCGGACCTCAAGTCCTCCGGCTCCAGACAAGACGGTGCCGTCGATGCCGACGTCCCCAAACTCGTTGACCAGCACGGCCCAGCGCTCGTTGTCGGGGCGATGCTGAAACATCGACAGGATGGCTGTGGTCTTGCCAACACCCAGAAATCCGGTGACCACGGTGGTAGGAACGTTGGTGACTGCAAGCTCGGCCATGACTGGGCTATATCTCGTCCATGCATGCAGAAGATATCGACCTGCCCGTTGCCGACGGCCGCGTGATTCGCGCCCACCTCGCCCGCCCCGATGACGCCAAGGACGCGCCTGCGGTGATGGTGCTGCACGAGATCATGGGCCTCAACGACGACATCCGCCGCATTACCCAGCGATTTGCTCAACAGGGCTACGTGGCGCTGGCTCCCGACTCATTCACCGGTCTGGGACCCATGCCCTTCTGCATTGCCAGGTGCATGGGTCAGATCAAGCGAGGAGAGGGACCGGTCGTCGCCGACGCCTTGGCTGCCCGGGAGTGGCTGATGGCCAACGCCCAGACCGACGGCAAGCGAGTCGGCGTCATTGGATTTTGCATGGGAGGAGGCTTCGCCCTGCTGCTCGGCGGGCTGGGTGAGTTCGGTGCCGCAGCCCCGTTCTATGGCGACATGCCCAAGAACGACGACACCGTAAAGCAGCTGTGCCCGGTGGTTGGTGGCTACGGCTCCCGGGACCTGCACTTCGCCCGCAAGGCCCGCAAGCTCAAGACCCGGCTGACCGAGCTGGGCATTCCCCACGACGTCCAGATCTACGACGGCGTCGGACACAGCTTCATGAGCGAGCAACCGCTGTGGGCCGCTCCCCTGGTCGTCCTGTCAAACCTGACGCCCTTCAAGTGGGGTCACGATGCCGACGCGGCCCAGGACTCGTGGAAACGCGTTCTTGGATTCTTCGACGAGCATCTGTAGGTTCGGCTCATGACTGCACGCCTTGTTTTGTTCGCCACCGCTGCCCTGTGCCTCGCCTGTGGAGGCGGCGGCATGACCCCCGAGCAAGAGCTGGACAAGATGTGCGAGATCGCCGGAGAGGTGGCCAACGACGGCAATCTGGCTCGCGCCGACAAGATCAAAGCCTTCGAGGACAAGGTGGTCGAGGCCGGCCTGCCGACCATGATGAAGGCAACCATCCGCGGAACCGCCACCATGGATGATCTCGACCGGCAGGTCGAAGTCATGACGGTGAACATGCCCAAGACCTTGTACGAGATCGAAGGCTGGAAGTGCGACAACGTGCGCGACCTGTACCAAGTCGCGTCAGGGGATTGATTGCGGGCGAGACGAAGCTCGCCCCTCCTTGCTACGCGCGGCTCGCCCCTCCTTGCTACGAGCGGGTCTGGCGCCTTCGCAGCCCGACCAGCGCCAGCACCATGAACGGCCAGCCACCCAGGCCCGTCGAGCCCGCGTCGCAGTTGCAGCCGCCATCGGGGTTATCGCCGCCGGTGTCGATGACGTCCGTGTCCGCATCGGTGTCGGTGTCCGCATCGGTGTCGGTGTCGGTGTCCGAATCGGTGTCCGAGTCCGTATCGGTGTCTGAATCAGTGTCCGAGTCGGTGTCCGTGTCCGTATCGGTGTCCGACTCGCTCACTGCGTCGACGCCATCGCAGTCCTGGTCGATGCCATCGTCGGCAATCTCGGTGGCACCCGGATGCACGGTGGCCTCGGTGTCGTCACAGTCGGTGTCGTCACTCAAGAATCCGGCGGGCTGGTCGCACGCATCCATCATGTTGGCCGCGTCGCCATAGGTGTCGGCGTCGGTGTCGGCGTACCAAGTGGTCTCGCCGTCGGCCCCTGCCTCGTCGACGCTGCCATCGCAGTTCTCGTCGACCGTGCCGTCGCAGACCTCGGTCGCGTCGGTGTTGATGGCGGCGTTGGTGTCGTCGCAGTCAGTGCTGTCCGCGGTGTCGCCAGCGCAGGCGGTGACGGCGCTACTGAGCAGGCCAAAGCCATCCGAGTCGCCGTCGGTGTACCAGACCGTCTCGCCCGTGGCTCCCGCCTCGTCGACACTGCCGTTGCAGTTCTCGTCGTTCACCCCGTCGCACACCTCGGTGCCATCGGTGTTGATGGTGGCGTCCCCGTCGTCGCAGTCGGTGCTGTCCAGGGTGTCGCCGAAGCACGCGGTGGCCGCACTGCTGAGCAACCCGAATCCGTCCGAGTCGCCATCGGTGTACCAAATCTGTTCTCCAGTGGCTCCCGCTTCATCGACGCTGCCGTTGCAGTTCTCGTCGTTCACTCCGTCGCAGACCTCGGTGCCGTCGGTATTGATGGCGGCGTTGGTGTCGTCGCAGTCGGTGGAATCGACGACGAAGCCGGTGGGTGCTGCGCACGCCGAGACCGTGCTGTCTAGGTCGCCAAAGGTGTCTGCATCGGTGTCCGCATAGAAGATGCTCTCGCCGGTGGAGCCGGCCTCGTCAACGTCGCCGTCGCAGTCGTCATCCTTGCCATTGCAGTCCTCGGTCTGACCCGGGTACACGTCGATGTCGCCGTCATCGCAGTCGTATAGCGAGATGATGGTGTCGCCGTCGGAATCGACCCACAGCGAGGGCGGAGCGCTGGGCCCCGAAAAGGCGCCCATGTCCGAGACGCTGCCATCGGGATCGAGGATGCCCGGGTCGCCGACGTCCACGACCGGTGAGCCCAAGGCCGGCCGGAAGTTGTCATTGCTGCAGTCCGCGTCTTCGGACCAGACCTGCAGCATCGGCTCGCCGTGCACATGTGGCGAAGGCAGGGCCACGGGGGTCAGCGCCAGGGACAGGTTCGCGTCGACGTTGTTGTCCCAGTTGCCGTAGGTCAGCGTGTAGCCCGCGATCACCGCCGGAGCGTTGACGGACAGGCCATTGCCCGCGCGAGTGTGGGCCACGATGTTGTTGTTCCAGTTGAAGCCGTCGGCGCTGGCGATGAAGGTCGCTCCACCGCTGGCCAGGGCCGAGTTGCCGATGAAGGTGTTGTTCTCGAAGGTCGAGCGCTCGCCAAAGTGCAAGGACAGCGCACCGCCGTTGAGAGCGGCGCTGTTCTCGGCAAAGACGTTGTTGCGGAAGTCCGAGCCCCCGGTTCCGACTCCACGCATCCAGATGCCGCCGCCGTTGCCGGCCGATGCGACGTTTGCACACACAGTGCTCCAGCTCATCGAGATGCTGGTCGGGTCGCGCAGCCACATGGCTCCGCCAGTGGGTCCGGTGTTGCCCTCAAAGGTGGTGCCGGTGATGCTCAAGCTGCCCGACAACGCCTGGACGGCGCCGCCACCCGACGCCGCGGTGTTGCCTCTGAACACCGTGTCGGTCAGCGTGATGGCCTCGGTGGACGTCCACGAAATCGCGCCGCCGGCGTTGGCAGAGTTCGACAGGAATGCCGTGTTCGAGCCCGTGTACCGAGACGACGCCAGTCCGCGGATGGCGCCACCGTTCAGCGCGCCCGCATCGTTGGTCTCAAACGTGTCGCCGTCTCCTGTCCAGCTCGAGAAGGTGGCGAGCAACACAGCCGGTCCGCCGGCGTGGTTCGACACGGTGGCGCCCAGGGAGTTGATCGAGGACGCGTCGAGGTAGATCGCCTTGCCGTCATTGGTCGCATCGTTGTTGTCGAACAGCGTGTTGTCGAAGTTGAAGAACGAGAACTGCGCGTACATCGCGCCACCGCGCCCGGCCGTGTTCTCGTCGAAGGTCGAGTCGGTATCGGTGATGAACGAGTCGAGGCTGGCGTTGACCGCACCGCCGGCGAAGTCCGAGTTGTTCTTGCTGAAGGTGTTCCGGTTGCTGACCAGGAAGCTGAAGTCCAGGTCCCAAGCACCACCATTGGCCGCTTGGCCCTCGGTGAAGATGGTGTCGTTGATGGTGAATCCTTGGGCGCCTCGAACGGCCAGGTGAGCGCCTGCGCCCGTCGTCGTGTTGTTGCGAAACACACTGTCGGACAGGGTGACGGACGCAAACTGGTGCACGTACAAGCCCGCGCCGTCCAGCCCCCCGGAAAGGTCTTCAAAGACCAGGTCCGACAGCGTCGCATTGGTGCTGGCATTGCGAATCTCCATGCCCTGGTCGGCATCGGTGATCGTGAAGCCCGTCATCGACATGCGCGCATCGAAGATGGTCACGACCGGACCGGCCCCCGACGGACTGTGCAGGGTCACAGCCCCCGATCCGCTCGCGCTCTGCAAGATGACGATCTTGTTGATCACCAAGCTCTCAAAGTAGTCCCCGTCGGCGACGACGATGGTGTCGGCCGCCCCCGCCACATTGATGGCGTCCTGAATGGTGGGCTGGTCTGCGGGCACGTTGATGGTCGCAGCCAGACTGATGCCTGGGGCCACAAGAGCCAGTGCTGCAAGGGTATGTCGCAAGGGACCTCCGAAGTGCAGACACCGTACAGTGTGACAATGGTGGTCCGCACGAATCCAATGCCGCACTCCGTTGTCCAAGCCCCCATGGCCCTGCTCCTTTTGTCGCTGTTGCTGCCCGGATGCAGCCAATCCGAGCCCGAATTCGTTCCGGTTGCCCAGCCGCAGTTGGGCGAGGGACCCCTCGGCGTGGTGCTCACACGGCATGCGCTTCGCTTGGTGCCCATGGCCCCTGGCATCGATGAAAACGAGAAGCTGACCGCCTTGCAGCGGGGTCGTTCGGTGAACATCAAGCCCGGCCGCGAGGGCCTCGAAGACCGCCTCATGGAGCAACTGGGCACCAATGCGCCAGGTGGCGAGGCCTACTACCAGTTCATGGTCGACCTGCCCTTTGAGACCGCGGCCGCCGTGCTGCAGACCACCGAACGCGCCGGCTATTCACGCCAAGTGTTGGTGCTCAAGGCCGGAAATGGCGCACCAAAACCGCTGACGCTGTGGCCCGTCGCCATCCACGAATCGGCCCTATACGCCGAGGTCGACACCACCGGCATTCGCATTGGGGGCAAGGAGGGTGAGCTCGGCTTTGTGCCCTGCAAAGACAAGCAGGGCACCGTGCTCGCCACCTGTGCCGACACGCGCTCGTATGATTGGATCAACGTCGGCAGCGGGATCCAGCGCTTGCATGCCCAGTATCCCGAAGCTAGCGAAATCACGGTGCGCGCCAGCCCGGAAGTGCCCTGGTCGGTGGTGGCGCGACTGCTGAACAGTCAGAGCAGTGCTCATGTGGTGCTCAGCAAGCGGTAGACTGCGGCCATGAATGCCCTGCTTCTAGCCGTCCTCTGCTCTGCCAACGCCGCCGATGTCTCGTGGAACCAGCTGCACGCTGACCATGCCAAGGCATCCAGCTTCCTGAAGAGTAATTGGAATAAGTACAACGAAAACTACCATCCAAACTACGTCTTGGATGACAATCCTAAGACCGCCTGGGTCGAGGGAGTCGAGGGAGACGGCCTGGGCCAGACCCTGAGCATTCCCATCTCGGCGCTGTCGAGCGTTCGCTCGGTCAAGGTGCGCATTCGCAACGGGTACCAGAAGTCCGAGGCCTTGTTCACGGCCAACTCGGTGCCCAAAGACGTCACCTTTCGCCTGTTGGATCGGGCGGGGGGGCCTGTGGCCATCTCTCGCGTCACGCTGGAAAAGAAGATGGGCTGGCAAGAGGTCGAGTTGATTGTGCCCGGCGACCGCGGCGTAGCCACAGTGCAGCTCGAGGTGCGCAGCGTGTACCCGGGCCGCAGCTACCAGGACACGTGCATCTCGGACATTGAGATCTTCGCCGACTCCGATGTGACCTACATGCCCGCTGTCGAGAAGGGCAAGAAGGCGATGTTGGATGGGTGGATCGGCGCCCGGGTGGCCCAGGCCAAGTACTTCGCCGACCTGCCCGCCGAGTACCCCTTTGCGCACACCGCCTACCGCTCGGGCGATGACAAGCCGCTGGACGTGGCCCAGACACGCGCCAAGCTCGAGCCATGGACGGCCAAGCTGGACGCCCTGATGGCCAGCGAGACGTGGTTTCGGGGAGCGACGACCAAGGCCTTGCAGCGTCCCGATGGCGCTGTGACCGTGCACAACGAGCTGATGCCGATGTTCAACATCAGCAACACCGCGCTGTTCGAGGCCAAAAAGGAGCTCGCCAAGCACGACAAGCAGGAGTTCGACGAAGAGCAGCACATCTACTGGGAGTCCGAGTACTGGCGCAGCAACTACAAGGCAGCGTGGGCCGATGCCGAGCGCACCAAGCCGCAGATGCTCTTCTTTTGGAGCAAGCGAGTGGTGCACGAGCGCGGCGCCAACATCAACGACGACAAGTGGCTGGCGGTGTTCGACGACAACGGCCGTCTGACCCACACCCTGCAGCGCGGGATGAGCGAAGACGAGCTGGGTCCAAACCACCGCACCGTGCTGATCGAATACGTCTACAACGACGCTGGAAAGGTCACCAAGTGGGTGTCCACCAAGCTCGAGAATCGCACCGATTGGGAGACTGAGCAGAAGAAGGACTACGCCAGCCAGTCGACGTTCTCAGGGTCGTGAACCGCTTGGCCGCTTTGCGGTCAGCATAGGCATGTTGTCTCCCCCTAGAGCCCTGCTGATTGCAGCAGTGGTTGGCTGGTGCACCCCGGGCCTCGCGGTGGTGGGCGGTCTCAACCTGCGGCCTGAAGAGCCCAAACCGACGCCCATCGCGGCCACGGTTCCCCCCGCTCAGCCACCCGCACGGGCCACCTCTTGCCTGAGTCACCGGCGGCTGGCTGACCTCGCAAACACCGGTCGCCTGACCCATTCCGATCTGCGCTGCCTGGAGCATGACTACCGGCACGCCAAGCCCGAAATGGCCAACGCGGCGTCGGAGATGCTCATCTTGGGCGCGGAACGAACCCGAAATATGGCGCACATGGAGCGCTTGGTAAAACGCCACCTTGAGCGCTTTGAGGACACCGAGCCTCACCTGACGCTGAGGTGGGCAAACTGCCTGTCTGGCTATCCGAAGTACTACGAGACCTCACTGCAGTCGGTGCAATCGGCACTCG
>CAYYHT010000088.1:0-14974 GCA_964471355.1 uncultured Enterobacteriaceae bacterium | reverse complement strand
CCGTCCGCGTCACCGTCGGCCTCGTCGGTGGGCAACGTGCCGTCACAGTCGTTGTCCGCCCCGTCACACAGCTCGGCGGCGGACGGGTAGCTCTGGGCATCGAGGTCATCGCAGTCGTCGCTGGCGGCCACATAGCCGGCCGGAGCGTCGCAGCCGGGAGCACTGAACTGATCGCCGCCAGATCCGTCGCCATCGAGGTCTGCGTACCACGTGGTCGCATCGGTCGCGTCGTTGTCGGTCAGGCCGTCGCAGTCGTCGTCAGTGCTGTTGCAGACCTCGTCCGCGCCTGGATTGACCGCAACCGCAAGATCATCGCAGTCCGTACCGTCGGCGACGTAGCCAGTCGGCTGAGCGCATGCGATGACGGAGTTCGCGGCATCGCCGTAGGTGTCGCTGTCCTTGTCGAGGTACCAAGCGGTGCCTCCCTCGGCGCCATCTTCGTCGACGGCACCGTCGCAGTTGTTGTCGACCGAGTCGCACACTTCTTGGGCATCGGGATGCACCGCTGCGGACGCGTCGTCGCAGTCCTCGCAGGCCGGGAAGTCGTCGCCGTCGGCGTTCGCGTAGCCGACCGAGCCGTCGCAGTTGTAGTCGGTGGGATCGGTGCAGTCGTCCTCGGCTGCGTTCGGATGCACATTGGCGTCGGTGTCGTCACAGTCACCCGCGACCTCGACGTAGCCAGCGGGCACCTCGCAGGCCTGCAGGCTAGCCCCGACGTAGCCCGAGCCGTCTCCGTCGCCATCGGCGTACACCATCGTGGCGTCGGACGCGGCGTTGTCGATCTCGCCGTCGCAGTTGTCGTCCACGCCATTGCAGAGCTCGACCTGTCCCGGCCCGACCTCGGCGTCGGTGTCATTACAGTCGGCCCAGTCGGGAACGCCGTCCTCGTCGACGTCCGCGTCCTTGCGGCAGGCGGTAGAGGCAATGAGGAGTGAGGCGATGAAGAGGGTGCGCAAGGATGTCTCCAGATTCAGGGAGGCACACAGTAGCCCGTTTGGACCCCCTCCCGCTCCCCACTTCTTTCATGTGCCGAACTAGGTCGGCATGCGACACGCAACACTTGAGCTATTTGTTCAGTTCGAAGTTCGACATGACGTTGCTTTGAACAGCGGATAGTCACAGGTGACCCTGGTCGGCGTCACGGTCAGGCCGCCAAAGCACTTAATGAAGTGCCCGTTGTCCAAGTTGATGATGTCGTTCGGCTCGTCGAAGAACTCAGGCGTGCAGTCAGTGGGCACGTTGTCGAAGTCCCCGTCGTCGGGATCGACGAGTCGGGGTTGGTGTCGTCCGACGAATATCCATCGCCGTCGCTGTCGGTGCCATCTGCGAAGTCGCAGTTGAAGTCGATGCTGTCACCAAAGTTGTCGGTGGCCGCCGGGTGGATGCTGGCGTCGTTGTCGTTGCAGTCAGCGCCGCCGTAGGCCCGCTGTGCATAGCCGTCACCGTCTTGGTCACGCTGGGCATTGGTGGTGCAGCTCCACACGTCACCCACCGATCCGCTGACCGTGCTGGTGGCGTAGCCAGCTGGCGTGTCGCATGCGGCAATCGCGGCCCCGACGTAGCCCGAGCCATCGCCGTCTCCGTCGGCGTAGAACATGGTGGCGTCCGATGCATCGTTGTCGACCGAGCCGTCGCAGTTGTCATCGATGCCGTTGCAGACCTCGACTTGGCCCGGTCCA
Organism: uncultured Enterobacteriaceae bacterium; assembly: GCA_964471355.1. GTDB lineage: Bacteria > Myxococcota_A > UBA796 > UBA796 > CAYYHT01. The sequence goes on along the minus strand of CAYYHT010000088.1, from coordinate 13,295 downwards.
ACGGCCTCGTCGGCGTCATTGCAGTCAGCCCAGTCCGGGATGCTGTCTTCGTCCCCGTCAACGTCGTTGCGGCAGCCGGTGGTGGCGATGAGAAGGGAGGCAACGAGGATGGCGCGCATAGCAGATCTCCGAAATCTGGGAGCGCGTCCTAGCGCCATTGATCCCCGACCCGGCCCCTACTTCTTCTTCTTTTTCCGGAACAGCCCGCGCTTGTCCTCTTCGACCGGGACAATCTCGACAGGCTCAGGAATCGGCTCGGGTACGACCTCGACCGGCTCAGGTGGTAGTGGCGGTTCTTCGGGCTCCACGATCTTCTTGCGCGGCGCACGCCGCACCACGGGCGCGGGCTCGGGCTCGGGTTCCACAATCGGCTCGGGCTCGGGCTCGGGTTCCGGTTCAGGCTCGGGCTCGGGCTCGGGCTCGACCACCGGCGCCAGCTCAACAGGCTGGACGGTCGCCTCGATCTGCGGTGTGTCCGGACCACCCAGAAGGACGACACCCACCACCCCCAGAGCAAGCACAAAGGCGAGCGCCCCCCCGATGGCCATGACGCCAGCTGCTGCCGTAAACGCGGCGGCTGGAGCCACACTCGCCGTCGCCGCGGCATTCGGGGCCTGCTGGACCGGTTCCGGCGACGTCGCCTGTTCTGCCTGTGCCGGTGCTGGCGGCCGGACCTCTGGTTCTGGTTCCGGTTCGGGCTGGACCACAGCAAGCTCGGGCTCGTGGTCTTCGAGCTGTTGCGCCTGCGGTTCGGGCTCGGCCTGAGGTGGCGGGTCATTGAGTCCCATGGCCTCGACCGTGGCGGGCACAGCTAGCTCTGTCACCTCTTCATCTGGAGATGGCGCGCTGTTGGGCCCAGGGAATGGGAAGAACGGCTCTTCATCCCAACCGAACACCTCGACATCGTCGCGGCCGGATTCACGGGACTCGCCACCCCAGCCAGACGGTTTGGCGTCCTCGACCACCTCGACCCCTGAGGCGGCAGACGACTCAACGATATCGCCCATGTCATCGACGCCGAAGTCCATCGTGTCCGGTTCTTGGGCCAAGCCGCCCAATCGGACACTGCTGCCCCCTAGACCCTCGTCTTCATCTTCGTACTCGTATTCGTATTCGTACTCGTCGTCTTCATCGAGCTCGTCGAAGTCTTCGGTGCTCAGCGCGGCGATCTCTTCGTCGTCGCCGGGATCGTCGTCATTCGCCGTGTTGAGTCCCGGTGTTGCCATCTCAGACACCAGACCCTGTCGATTCGATGGCGTTCCACACGGTCATGAGGTCGTCGGTTTCCCCCGTTGCCCTACTCCATCATACCGCGCCCACAGGCGCAGCCGGAAACAAACCCCACCCACAGGGCCTCAGCCAGCGATCCAGGCCGCGAGTGCGAAGGTCAAGCCAGCCATCACCAGCAGCACCACAGACGCAGGTTCTCAGTGTCCAGGCCATGCTCGTCCAGCAGTGCTACGAAGTACTCGTCAATCCGCGTCGCGGGTTAGGAGCATGGGCATGAGCGAGCCCCGCCCCACGCGAATCAACAAGTACCTAAGCGAGGTCGGCTACTGCTCCCGGCGTGCGGCCGACAAGTTGATCGACCAGGGCCGCGTCACCATCAACAACGCGGTGCCCGAGATGGGGACCAAGGTCGTGCAGGGCGACGTGGTGCGGGTCGACGGCCAACGAGTCACCCCGAGCCAAGAACCGCGAGTCTACATCGCCTTCAACAAGCCCGTTGGCATCGTGTGCACCACCGACACCCGGGTCGAGCCCGACAACATCATCGACTTCATCGACTACCCGACGCGCATCTTTCCCATTGGCCGCCTCGACAAGCCCAGCGAGGGCCTGATCTTCCTGACCAATGACGGCGACATCGTGAACAAGATTCTGCGGGTCAAGTACAACCACGAAAAGGAGTACATCGTCACTGTCGATGCCCCCATCACGCGCGACTTCGTCGAACGCATGGGCGCCGGCGTGCCCATCTTGGACACCGTCACCAAGGAATGCAGCGTCGAGAAGCTCTCCAAGAAGGTGTTTCGCATCGTGCTGACCCAGGGGCTGAACAGGCAGATTCGCCGCATGTGCGAGGTGCTGGGCTACAACGTCGTCAAGCTTCGGCGGGTCCGCATCATGAACGTTCACCTCGACGTGCCCATCGGCGCTTGGCGCGACCTGACCGCCGAAGAACTGGCCCATATCCACGAGTCCACCGCAGCCGTCGACGCGGCCCTAGACGGCTCGAGCTAGTCCTGCCATGTCCCGCATTGTGCTGTTCAACAAGCCCTTCGGGGTGCTGAGTCAATTCACCAGCAAGCTCGGCATTCGCACCCTGGCCGAGTTCATCGACGTGCCCAATGTCTATGCCGCGGGTCGGCTGGACAAAGACTCCGAGGGGCTGCTGCTGTTGACCGACGATGGCGCGCTGCAGAACCGCATCGCGTCGCCCAAGCACAAGCTGCCAAAGACCTACTGGGCCCAGGTCGAGGGGGTGCCGACTGCCGACGCGCTCGACCAGCTCCGCCGCGGATTGCAGCTCAAGGACGGCCGCACCAAGCCCGCCCAGGCGCGCATCATGGAGCCGCCCCAAGTCTGGCCGCGCGCCCCTCCGATTCGAGAGAGGAAGTCGATTCCCACCACGTGGATCGAGCTGACGATTCGCGAGGGCCGCAACCGGCAGGTTCGGCGCATGACCGCCGCTGTAGGCAATCCGACCCTGCGGCTGATTCGCTACTCGATCGGGGACTGGACCATCGACGGCATCGACAACGGCGCGCACCGCCTGCTGTGATCAGGCCAGCGCGAGCTCCCAAATCTCGTACTGCTCGCGGGAGACCCGTTTGCGTCCCTTTGCCTTGCGGCGCATCTTGGACACGGCTCTAAACCGCCCCCGTTCCAGCTCTGCGCTGATTGGATGAGGCACGTCGGGCTGCACCAGCTCGATGACGTTGGAGAACACCATCACCACCCGCCCCCCTGGCTTCAGACGCGTCGCCGCGGCCTCGAAGAACCGCTCGAACAGCCCAGGCTCAAAGTACAGGGCCGCATCGAGCGGGCTGTTGACGGGTCCCTGCATCCACGGCGGATTGAAGACAATGAGATCAGCGAGGCGAGGGTCGTCACCCAACAGGTCGCCGCACACCAGGTCAATCGCAGGCGTCTTGGGCAGCCGGTCCATCTCGCGGCGCACGCTCTCGATGGCATTCGGATTGCTGTCGGTGGCCAACACCCGGCCGAACTTGGCCTTGGCCATCATCAGCGCCAGCACACCGCAGCCAGTTCCCACGTCGATCGCAAAGCCACGCGACCCCTTGTAGGCGGCAAGCCAAGTGCCGAACAGCTCTAGGTGCTGGGTACGAGCCGGTACATACGTGCCAAAGAAGGGATGCACACGATGGCCAAGCACCGCCAAATGAACGCCCTTTTTGTACCAATTCCAGGCACTATTCAGGGCCTGAACGTCGCGAAAAGGCAGCACAAAAGCACCATCTCTCCGCGGATAGAGCTCTTTGATAAAGCCGATCTTGGGCGACTCGGCCAACGCCAGCTGGTGCCCATCGATCGGCGCTAGCAACCGCTTCGACGCCTCGTCCATGCGCTGCCGGAAGGCCCGCCGGTCTTCGAAGCTCGCATCGTCGCCGGGAGGTTGGAGCTGGGTGCGCAGCTTGGCCAGAATGCTGACACCGGTGCTGTAGACGTCCGAGACCATCAGCAGCTTGCCTTCAACCAGCTGACGGACGGCCGCCTCGACGTTGCTTCGATCGACCGCGCGGGCCGCCCGATGTGGAAGCGGTTCGGGACGGTGCAGATCGGCGCTCATGATTTGGCGCTCTCTTCCCGCTTCTTGAGCTTGGCCAACAGCGGCTGATCGCGCTGGGTGACCAGGTTGACGACCAGCCCTTCGCGACCGGCCCGGGCGGTGCGTCCGACCCGGTGCAGGTAGTTGTCCAGGCTGCTGGGCATGTGCACGTTGATGACCCGGCCCACCCGCTCGATGTCGAGCCCACGACCGCCCAGATCGGTGGTCAGCAACACCGCGACCTCGCCGGCCCGGAATCGCGCCAGGTTCTGGCGACGAATCTTGCGGTCCATCTGGCCGCGGTAGCTGGTGTAGGCCACGCCCATGTCGTCGAGCCACAGCCCGACCAGCTCGCACTGGTCACGGGTATTGGCAAACAGGATGGTGCTCATGTCCGGGGTCTGGGCCAGGGTCTCGCGCAGCACGCTGAACCGATCGCCGTTGATGATGTTGCGGTTCACTGTCGTCAGCGTGCGCACCACTCGCTGGCTTCCCTCAGTGCGAACCTGAACCGGCGGGGACACAAACAGCGCCTTTACGGCTCCCTCGAGGGCGACGGGCAGCGTCGCCGAGAACAGCACGAGCTGAACCTGCTTGGGGGTGTCTTCGAGAATGCGGCGAGCCACCGGCAGAAAGCCCTGGTCCAGCATCTGGTCGGCCTCGTCGAAGACCAGCGTGCGCAGGTCATCGAGCCGCAGTTCGCCCGAGTCAAGCAGCTGAACCAAGCGTCCGGGCGTCGCGACGAGAATCTCGAAATTGCCGCTGACGTTCTGGCGAGCAATCTGCTTCTTGGTGCCTCCCAAGGCAGTGCGCACGCGCAGCCGGGTGCCGTGGGTGAAGGTCTTGAAGACCTTGCTGACCTGCTCGCCCAGCTCTCGGCCGGGGGCGAGCACCAAGCCACGAGGACGACCCGGGTCGCTGATCGCCGACCCATGGTTCTCGAGCGTCTTGAGCTGATGCAGAAGAGGCAGCACAAAGGCCAAGGTCTTTCCACTGCCGGTCTCGGCCACACCCACGAGTGAGCGCCCCTCGAGCAAGGCGGACAAGGTCTGGTCCTGCACGTCGGTGAGGGTGGTGAACTTCTGCTCTGCGAGGGTGGTCAGCAGGGATGGAAGCAAGGGCTGCTGGTTGAATGACGACAACGCGACCTCCAAGGTCGGTGCCAGCTATCGCGGCGCTGTACCCGGGGCCGGGGCAATCGTTCAGCCAGGATCAATGCAAGGGGTCGAAAATTGCAGGTCCCGGCGGGGCGCCCGGTGCGGTTGTCCAACAGGCATCAGGCGGAACCATGGGGCGCAATTCCACAGTTTCCGGCTGTACAATCCATGCCGAGGTGACGCCGTTGACCGATGACGAAAAGGCCCCCTTTTTAGCCACCGCCGCGGAGGGCAAGTGGTTCTTGTACTCCACGGCTGTGTTCCTCGCCGTCGCCGCCATCGGCGTCTGGTGGATGCCCAACGACTCCTCCCAGACCGAGCTGTACAACTTCATCTTTCGGCTCATCGTTACCTTTGGCGGCGGCGCACTCTCCATCTCCTCGTTTCAGAGCGCACGGGATGACGGCAGCGACAAGATCGATTGGTTCGTCAACAACCACGCCAAGGTGGTCTGGATTCATCCAACCCAGCACAGCCTGAATGGAGCGGTCGTCAGCACCTGGTACGAGCTGCGCACCAACGACGGCACAATGTTCGAGCTCATCTTGATGACCGCCAACGTGCCCACCGGCGAGGCGGTGATGAGAAAATACTGCCCTGACGCGGTGTGGGGCGTGCACAGCGACCTGATGACTGCTTGGCTAAATGACCCCGCCAGCTTGCCAGGAGACCACCGATGACCGACGCAGAGCTCGACCCCTTCCTCAAGACCCATGGCCAGTCCAGCTGGATGATGATGGTGCTAGCCGAAGACATCGCGGTCAACTCGGAGCACATTGCGGCCGCAGAAGCGCTGCTCGCGCAGAAGTGCCCGAGGGCAGTGTGGGGTGCGCACAGCGACAATGTACGCGGCGTGGCACAAGGACCCGGGAACGATGACCGAGAAGTTCAGCTAGCCAGGGGTGCTGTCCGCAAGCCCCCGCCGCAGTAGGTCGGCAAGCTCACCCAGCAACAGCCCGTGGGCTGTCCGAGACCGCCAGGCCAGCCGCAAAGTCCGCCCCACATCGGTGGTCGCAAAGGGCTCCGCCCGCACCTTGGCCCGCCCCACCTCGACGGCAATCGCGCTCGCCGGAATGACGCTGGTGCCCAGGCCCGATGCCACCATCTGCACCAATGTGGCCAGGCTCGTCGCTCGGTATGCCGACTCCCTGGCCCCGGGCTGCATGCACAGCGCCATGGTGTGGTCCCGCAGGCAGTGTCCATGCTCCAGCAACAACAACTCCCGCTCGGCCACATCGGCCAGGTCGACCGGACCGCGCAGAGCGTCGCCCTCGGAGACGAGTACCCAAAACGCCTCCCAGCCCAGGTCGACATGCTCGAAACTCGGTCGGGAAGGTGAGTCGGCAATGATCATGGCGTCGATTTCGCCGGCCTCGAGCGCTTGTTCACAGACATTGGTCTGCAGCTCGAGCCAGTGCACGCGAGGCGCCTGGGTCCGGGCCATCAGCAGCTCGACGACCCGAGGCAGCAGATAGGGAGCGACGGTGGGAATCACGCCGATCTTGAGGGTGACGCCATAGGGATCCACCAACAGTCCCGCCCGCTGCTGCACCGCCTGACCTGCCTGCAAGGCCACTCGCATGCGCGGCAGCAGCTCGCGCCCGGCACCGGTGATGTGGGTGGCGCGGGCGTGACGCTCGAACAACTGCAGGCCGAGCGCATGCTCGAGCTTGGCCACCTGGGCACTCAGAGAAGGCTGCGACACTCCACAAGCAGTCGCTGCGCTGCCAAATCCGCCGGTGTCGGCCACGGCCACCGCGTACTGCAGCTGCCGAAGCGTGAAGTCCAGGTTGTTGAAGCGTCGCATAGTCACATCCTATCGATTCGATCGAAACGATGTCCTAGAAACTATCCCGCTGCTTGCCTAGATCTCTCGATCGATCTCGGCGAGTCGTGCGCGCAGCTCGATGGCGGCCTGCCCCATCGTCAGCTCAATCCAGCGCTGACCGAACCGGTGCAGTCCCACAGGTCCGCCCACAGCCATCGCCCACAGCGGCCACGCGAGCCACGGAGAGGTCGGCGCAATGAACAAGCCCAGCAGGGCGCCAGATCCAAAGAAGGTCAGCACATAGGCCTCGGCAGCGCGGTGGCGGTTCGCTTCGGCCAGGTCCAGGTTGATCTGCTGCCGGGCCTCGGGAGGAGACGCTCCGTACAGGTGGAACAGGCGCAGCTCGATAGGAGGGTGGTAGCCGGCGGCCCACTCCAGCGTGCTTCCCGGATGAGGGATTGCCTCGTCGGACACCCGGTCGATCATGCGCGCCATGCCGACCACCCCGGCCACATCGGCGCCAATCAGGTCGCAGTGCAGCTCGAGCCGACGCCAGGACAACAGTGCCATGAGCGAGCTGACCGCTAGGCCGAAGCCAATCGCATGCACGCCGGCATGGCCCCACGCAGCGGCAACAGTGGCCAAGCCAATGACAAAGGGCAGGTACACCGCGACCTGAGCGGCTGGCTGCTTGTGGGCCTGCACATGAGCACGCCAGGCGAGCTCCTCTTCTGGGTCGAGGTGGCTTGTGTCAGCGCCGGCGAGTGAGCAGTTCAAAGGGTCTTCAGGAACTCGAGCAAGGCCGTGCGTTCTTCAGCGGTGAGAGGGTCGCCATACAGGTGCCCCCCGTTGCCAAAGCCAGGGACGGTGGTGTCATAGACGTTGGAGGGGCCGGGCTCTGCGGCCTGCCACGGCCAGCCCAGACGCTGCATCTCATAGGTGCTGTCACCCACGTTGCGGGCCCACGCGACGGGCCGCTGAGACGAGTCCAGCAACGAGACCAAGTCCGGCACCGAGCCATTGTGCAGGTAGGGAGCGGTCGCCCAGACCCCATCGAGTGGGGGAGCGATGTAGCCTAGCTCGGGCACGAAGTCGCCGGAGTAGGGCTCGGTCTCGGCAAGCCAGCTGTCCTGAAGCCAATCAACGAAGTCTGTCGGCTCGACGAAGCCAGCGGCGTAGACAGGATCGGTGCCGACCTCAGACGTGGGAATGACCAGACTGGGGTAGGTCTGGGGCTCGTCATAGGTGCCGTGGCAGTGGCGGCAGTGGGCCTCGAACACCAGGGCGCCGTCGGCCACTAGGGCGTCGTCGACGACCTGCGGAAACGGCGGCGGCTCGAGCTCGCGAATCCACGCCAGCACGTCGACCATGTCGGCTTCGATCTGCTCGTAGTGCGCCACGTCTTGCACAGCGACCATGCTGATCTGTGAGATGAGCCGAGCCTGGTCACCACCGCCTCCTCCGGTCCAATACAGCCGCTCCTTCTTCTTGAGCAACCACCACGCTGGCGGGTCGGCAGCAAGCACCTGAGTCGGCGGCAAAAACTGCTGGTCGCGCTGCCACTCCAGAGTCTGTGGATCGCGCCAGCTGACAGCGGCACGCTCCATCGAAAACGCGGGATTTACCCCGGCAAACGGAGTCTGCATGTATGGAGAGATCGCGTTGGCTCCGCGCCAGAGTGGCCAGTAGGCCTCGGATTCAGCAGAGTCGGCCCCGTAGCGTGCATCGACGGCCAAGCCAGCCAGCTCGAAGAGGCTGCTGTCGTTCTCGCTGAAGTCGCTGTCGTGGGCTGCGAGGCCAGGAATGAACTGCCCATTCAGGTAGCCGGAATGGCAGCCCAGGCAGGTGATGCCCCCGACCACTTCAACTCCGTTTGGAGCCTCGAACAGGTTGAAGGAAGGCGGCAGGTCGGCGCTCTGGCCTTGGCGCTCCAGGACGTTTCCAGGGCTGGTTCCCACCAGATCGAACCACACGTCCTTGGGGATGCCAGCCCCCACGTAGTTGCCGTACAGCAGCGTCTGGTAGCCCTGTTCGGGATCGCCCACCCGCGGCGGGGCGTCGCCGGTGTCGACAGGGACACCGGGCTTGCAGGCAAACATGAGCAGGACCAGCAGCATGCCCGCTCCTAACAGGCTGCTCGGACCTAGAGCACCGATCGACCATTACCTGATCGGTGCTTTAGGCGCCGGACTCCTTGGGGGTGTGATCGATGCGCACGATCTTCCAGCCGGCGGGCATGCGAATGAGCGTGTCACGCCACTCCGAGCCGTCGAACAGGTAGCGGATCTGCGCCGAGCGCAGCGCCCCCTCCAACAGGGCAGCTCGGGCGTGGTCCAGCGAGACGTTTCCGGGCTGGGTGCGGTAGTCGGCGCTGGCCTTCAGCCGCACCTCGAGCACCCTGGCATGGGCGTGCAGATCGTCGAACAACGTCGCCAGGGTTTGGTTGTCGATCAGCGCTTCATGCAGCTGCGCGAGCTCAATCTCTTCCATGCTCACCTCGGCGTCAGAATGATGGCCTTGCCCGGTGCTGGGCACACCTCGACACAGTCGTTGCAGCCGGTGCACGCATCGGCGTTGATCGCCGGCATGCGTCCGTCCATCGCGATGGCGCCCTCGACGCCACAGTGCTCCACACAGGTGCCGCAGAAGCCGCCGAGCTTGTTCAGGCAGTTGCTCATGCAGGTTGATCTGCTGCCGCCGATGGTCAGCGCGGTGTTCTCATTGGCCTGCCACGTCGCGTGCCAGTCGACACGGCCACATCGAAGTGCAGGTTCACAGTGCACTACAAGAAACAGCCCCTGAGACGCGCTTCACCGCACTGTGTGAAATGGCCCACTGATCTTCAGATCTGTACGAATTGCCCCCATGCACAGTGATAGGCATGTGCATGCGCTTGCTCTTCGTCGTCACACTCGCCCTGGCTGGCTCTGGCTGTGGCCTCCTTCCCAGCGGCGGTGAAGGCAATGGCGGAGGCGGCCTGCTCGGGGGCGCAGACAACGGCCCCTGTCCCGACTACTCCGGAATCGGCGAGGTCGGTTCGTGGAGCGAGTACGAGTACAGGGGCGACACGGTTGGCACGTGGCGCACCGAGGTCGTCGCGAGCGCTGACGCCGGTGACAGCACCACCATCGAGCTGCAGCAGGACTCCGATTTCCATGTGGCCGCATCGGACTACAGCAGCGACACCACCACGATCTTGATCTACCGCTGCGACGACGACGGAGCTTGGCTCGTCAGCGGTGAGCAGACCACCGACTACGTGGTCGCCGGCACGGCAGGCAGCAGCACCAGCACCTGGTACTACGAGCAGCCCGCACTCTCGTTGCCCGCCAACCTCGAAGTCGGGGACTACTGGACGTTTGAGGGAACGCTAGTCAACACCACCGATGACATCGAGAGCTCCACTGAGGTCTCGAACACATATTCGGCACAGCGCATCGACGAAGTCGAGGTTGCAGGCCAGACTTGGACTGCCCTCGAGATCGTGCTGGACGCCCAAACCCCGTACTGGGCCGACAAAGATCAAGGCTACCTCGAAGGGACTAGCGGAGAGCTCATCGACTTCGGCGACTGAAGCGGCTAGGAGCCGTTTGCTCGGGGTGTAGCGCAGTCTGGTAGCGCTCCGGTTTTGGGAACCGGAGGTCGGAGGTTCGAATCCTCTCACCCCGACCACTTTAGATGGCCCCCTTCAGTGAAAGCTGGAGGGGGTTTATCGTTGGCGCTCGTCGTGAGTCCCCCGTCTGTGGAAAACGGAGTTCGTTGGGGCCAAATGGCGACGAGCCAAATCAGGCCGACGTACGACTTGCCAAAGTGCCCATTTTTCCGGCTCTCAGATCGGCGAAGGCCTGTTCGACTTCGTCGTGGGTGTTCATCACAAACCCGCCGCCAAAGGCCATGGGCTCGCCAATTGGCTCACCAAGCATCAACAGGACCTCACCACCGGCCACGCTCTGGATGCGCACAGAGTCTCCGTCATCGTGAAAGACCGGCGTCGCGCCAGGTTCGAACGAACCCGCCTCTCCCGTCGAAGCCGAGCCCGCGACCACGGTGAACGCCGCCGTCCAGCCCGCAGGCACGGGCACAGAGATGTCAGCACCCGGCTGCAAGATCACGTGGGCGATCAACAGCGGAGTGGGCAGTGGGGCCGGACCGGTATGTCCATCGAGGCTGCCGGCGTACAGCCGTACCGTCGAGCCACTGCCGTAGGGAAATTCGGGGACCTGATCTGCACTCGCAGCGTGGTGCTCGGGCGGGTTCATCTTCAAACGAGCGGGCACATTCACCCACAGCTGCGCCATGTGGAAGATGCCCTGCTCATCGCCCCACAGCACCTCTTCGTGAAGTGCCCCCGAACCGGACACAAGCCACTGCATGCCGCCCGACTCCACGACCACATCGTTGCCGAGTGAGTCGCGGTGCTGGATGCGCGCCCGGAACACCAGACTGACCGGTTGCACGCCACGGTGCGCGTGGGGAGCGACGGTGATGCTCTGGCCGCCCAGATTCTTTGGGGTGCCCGTGTCCAAGAACACGAACGGGTCGATGTGCGCAAGCGCCTGGGAGGGAAACGGGCGCAAGATGCCCGGCCCCGGCATGGGGGCGGGCTTGCTTACGGTACGAATGGTGCGATGACTCATGGAGTCCTCCTGGAATCAGACGGTGCCAAAGAGGCCCGCGGTGAAGTCGGCTTCGACTCCCCTAGGCCAACAGTTCGGGCCAGGGCTGACGCTCGGCCCAGGTTTCGAAGGTGACCCAGCCGACCTCGGGGAACTCCTTGCGCAGGGTCTCGATGTCCACGGAATAGCCCACGTCGCCAAACCACTGGAACATGTCTGCGGTGTCCGCCATGTAGCCGCGCAGCTCTTCGATCGGTTGCTCTTGGAACTCGATGGATGTGCCGCTGGCAGCCGACAGGGCCATGGCGATCTGCACCGACGTCAGCTCGTCCCCCGCATAGTTGATGCGCCGTCCAGCGAGCTCGGGTCCTCGGGCGATGACGGCGGCGTTGAAGCCTCCAATCTCGCCCAGCGAGACGATCTGCAGCGGCCGATTCGGGGCCATCGCCTGGCGGAAGACGCCCCTCTGAAGTGCGGGCAGGCTCCACGGCATCGAGACGTTCTCGGCAAAGAAGGCCGGTGCCGTGATGGTGTAGGCCAGCCCAGAATCAGCCAGGTACCGCTCGGCATCGGCCTTGGTGTCAAAGTGGCCAATGCCGGTGTTGCGATCGGCGTCGCTCACAGACGAGTAGACGACGTGTGGAACGCCGACTGCGGCCAGCGCATCGATGATGGTTCGTCCCTGGCGTATCTCGCCGTCGAGGCCGACATCGGGCAGGAAGGGAGTGGTCACCACAAACGCGGCGTCGACGCCCTTGGCTGCGGCTTGGATGGTGTCGCCATGCTCGAAGTCACCCTGAACCAGCTCGACGCCGCGCGCAGCGAGTGCCTTGGCCTTGTCGGACTCGGGGTTGCGAACCATGGCGCGCACCGTCATGCCCAGCTCGAGCAGCGCGGTCGTGACAGCGCCCCCCTGGTTTCCGGTGGCGCCGAGGACGAGGACATGTCGTGTAGTCATTGCGAAAGCTCCTGCATTCGTTGTTGCCCACTGAATATGCTCCCTGCACAAACACAAAGAAATGCCTAAGATGGCAAATCAGATGGGCATAAATGCATAGCTTTGAGAACTGGGATGACTTGCGCTTCTTCTTGGCCGTGGCGCGCGGCGGCGGATTGTCCGCAGCGGCCCGTGACTTACGCGTGAATCAGTCAACGGTATACCGGCGCATCGGACAGCTGGAGGAAGCCCTGGGCGCGAGCCTGTTCGACCGGCAAGCCCGCGGCTACTCGCTGAACTCTGTGGGCGAGCACATGCTTGGGCTGGCCGAACAAGTGGAGGAGGATGTGCTGGCGCTGGGCAGAGCTGTACAGGGGGCCGACAACCAGCTTCGCGGGACCGTGCGCATCACCACGGTGCTCGAGATCTTCTCGCTGATCGTCGACCACGTGGCCACGTTCCGGGCGCAACATCCCGGCATTGACCTGCAGGTCGACACCCAGCAGCGCGTGGTCAGCCTGTCGCGGCGCGAGGCCGACATCGCCATTCGCCCTGGCGACCCGCCGACCGAGCCCGATGTGATCGGCCGCAAGCTCATGCCGACGGCGACCGCCTTCTATGCATCGGCGGCCTACCTTAAAGGGCGACGCATGCCGGCCAGCTCGGCCGATCTAGCGGCGCACGACTTGATCAGCTTTCCGATCGGGCGGAACACGCCTCCGGGAGCGAGCGACCACAACGTGGTGTTTCGAGCAGACAGCATGAGCGCCCAGGCCATGGCCGCACGCGCCGGAATCGGCATCGCCCTGCTGCCGCGCTTCATGGGTGACCGAGATGACGAGCTGGTGTCCCTCTTCGAGCCTCCGAGCGACCGCACCTACAACCTGTGGCTGCTGATTCACGCCGACTTGAGGCAGACAGCTCGGGTGCGGGCCTTCATCGACTTCATCACCGAGGCGGTCGGTCGAGCTGACGCTTAGGTCGGGCGGTTCAGCCGCCGACAAAGGTCGCGATGCGCAGCAGC
>CAYYHT010000087.1:0-14979 GCA_964471355.1 uncultured Enterobacteriaceae bacterium | reverse complement strand
TGCGCAAGGTACCCCGGGATCCTCAGATAGGGTAGTCGCGACGCACATGGCAATTCCAACCCCCGCATCGTTGGTCCGAGCCGCCCGGAACCAGCTGGGCAGCATCCGAAAGGGTCTGCTGGGCCGCAACAGGATGGTTCGCCACGACGACTTCGACGGAAAGCTCGAAGTCGTGGTGCTGATGCACGGCTTTTTTCACACGCGCAATATCTGGGACGTGATGGAGGACCGCCTGCGCTACGACGGCTACGCGGTGATGTCCTTCAACCTCGGCCGCGTGCTGTCTCCGCTGGATCTGGGGCCAGTGGACCACTTAGCCAAGATCGTCGCGCACAAACTCGAGCGCCTCACAGAAAAGCACGGACTCGACGGCTTCCACATGGTCGGTCACGCCCGTGGGGGCATCGTCGCTCGACGCTACGTCGAGAGCTTTGGCGGCGCTGAACGAGTGAAGTCGCTGATCACCCTGGGAACCCCCCATCGGCACACCGTGCGGGCGACCCTGGGCAGCTTGATGCGCCGTGTCCGGTCCGATGCCTTTCCGACATCGGTGCCATTGACCTCTGTCTACTCGACCAGTGATTGGATCACGCCACCGTTTCGGTGTGCGATCACTCCCCTGTCCGACGCGCATCAGATGAGCAACGCAGAGGTTCGTAAAGTGGGGCACAGCGAGCTTGTCTGGGATCCCGGCGTGTACCGCATCGTGCGAGAGCGACTTGCCGAGGCCACAGCCGCCTGGGAACCCGACAAGAACGCCGCAAAGTAGTTACCTCGCATGCCTCACCGAGGGGGAACCGGTGGCCGACGCATACAAGCGAGCCGGCGTCGACATCGACGCTGCAGATGACCTCATTGATCGCATCAAGCCGCTTGCCGCAGCGACGCGCACCGCGGGCGTACTGGGCGGAATTGGCGGTTTTGGCGGCCTGTTTTCGTTGCTTGGACGCTACACCGATCCGGTCCTGGTGTCGGGAACCGACGGCGTGGGCACCAAGCTGCTCATCGCACAGCAGCTAGGAATCCACGACACAATCGGCATCGATCTGGTCGCCATGTGCGTCAACGACATCGTCGTCACCGGCGCCGAGCCGTTGTTCTTCTTGGACTACTTCGCGACCGGCAAGTTGGACATCGACACCGCAGAGGCCGTCATCAAGGGCATCGCCGACGGTTGCGCCGATGCTCAGTGTGCCCTACTCGGCGGAGAGACCGCCGAAATGCCGGGCATGTATGCACCAGGCCACTACGATCTCGCTGGGTTCTCGGTCGGTGCCGTCGAACGCGCCGACCTGATCGATGGCACTCAAGTGACGCCTGGCTACCAGCTGATCGGCTTGCCTGCGACGGGTGTGCACAGCAACGGCTTCAGCCTCGTTCGGCATGTAGTCGAAGGCAGCGGACTCGGCTGGGACCATGTGCCGGAGGGATTCGATGCGAGCCTCGGCCAGACGCTCATGCGGCCCACACGCATCTACGTTCGTCAGCTCCTGAGCATGCTCCGGGACCCGGCGCTGGGTCCCTCCATCGGTGCCATCGCCCACATCACCGGTGGTGGACTTCCTGGGAATGTGCCTCGAGTGTTGCCAGAGGGCACAGGCGCTGTCGTCCACAGCGAGCGCTTTGGGCTACCCATCTTTGAGTGGCTTCAGCGCACCGGTGACCTGTCTGCCGACGACATGCTGCGGACCTTCAATTGCGGCGTCGGAATGGTGCTGGCTGTGTCTCCAGGCCAATCCGAAGCACTGTTGCAGAGCCACTCGGACGCCGTTGTGATCGGCGAGGTCACCGATACGCCCGGAGTGCGGGTCCAGTGAAGGTTCCTGTCGCGGTCCTGATCAGCGGCGGAGGGACCAACCTGGCCGCACTGATCGAGGCGGCAGAGCACCCGGACTTCCCGGCGAGAATCGCCGTGGTCATCAGCAATCGCCGCCATGCCTACGGGCGTGAGCGCGCCAAAGCGGCAGGCATTCCGGATGTCTGGCTGTGGCACAAGAAGTTTGACTCCCGCGAGCAATACGACGCCGCGCTGGTCGAGGTGCTTCGGCAGCACGAAGTCGAGTGGGTCTGTCTGGCCGGTTTTATGCGCATTGTGACCCCAGTCTTCCTCGACGCCTTCCCGGGTCGGGTCATCAATATTCATCCGGCTCTATTGCCCGCCTTTCCCGGCGTAGATGGCGTCCAGCAGGCGTTCGACTACGGGGTCAAAGTTGCCGGCGCGACCGTCCACTTCGTCGATACGGGCACCGACACCGGACCGATCATCTGCCAGGGTTGTGTGCCTGTGCTGCCCGACGATGATGTCGACACGCTCAAGGCCAGAGTGCTCACCGTCGAGCACCAACTCTTCCCCCAAGCATTGCGCTGGGCGACGCAGGGGCGCCTCAAGATCGTCGGTCGCAAGGTCCAGGTGATCCCGGCCTAGCCAGTGACACGCTCCACCGTCTCGACACCGTCGATCTTCTCGATGTTCGCGATCAGGCGAGTCAGCTCAGCGAGATCTCGAATCGAAAGGTCCAGGCTGCAGATCGCGCGATCGTCGCCGATATTTCGGGCCTCGGCGCTGATGATGTTCACCTGCAGTTGTTCGCACACCTTTGTGATGTTCGCCAACAGCCCCGGACGGTCCCGACAGAAGATGCGCACCGAACCCGAGTGGCGGGCGGCGCTCTCGCCATCCCACTCCACTGGAATGCGACGCTCCGGATCCATGCTCGCAAGCTGGTCGCAGCCCGCTTTGTGCACGCTGATTCCCTTGCCCCGCGTGATGAAGCCGATGACCGCCTCGCCCGGCAGTGGCGAGCAACAGCCAGCGAAATGAACCAAGACTCCGTCTTCGCCGCTGATCAGCACCGGACTCTCAGTCTTGCGACGAATCCGGTTGATCAGCGCACCGATGGCGGTCTGCTCGGCCTCCTGCTGCTGCCGGGTTGCGTAGACCCCCCGGGGCAGCAACTGCCGCACGACAGTGGCCAGCGACGTATGGCCGATCGCCACCTCGGCATACAGGTGTTGGGGGTCTTTGTAGCCGCGCTTGTTCAGCATCGCCTTGAGCGCGCCTTCCTTCTCCAGCGCGTCGATGTCGGTCTCGAAGCGCTGGAGTTCGGCGTCGATCATCTCGCGGCCAAGCCGTCGTCCGCGATCGAGCTCTTCTTCGCGCAGTTCCCGGCGAATTTTTGAGATCGCGCGGCCGGTGCGAGCAATGTCGAGCCAGCTTCGATTTGGCCGCTGACTCGGTGCGGTCAAGATCGAGACGCGGTCGCTCGATTGCAGCACGTAGCGCAGGGGAACCATGCGCCCGTTGACCTTGGCGCCCGTACACCGGTTGCCCACGTCGGTGTGGATGGCGTAGGCGAAGTCGAGGGCGGTGGCTCCGAGCGGGAATCGCTTCACGTCTCCTGCGGGGGTGAAGACAAACACCTCATCGGAGTAGAACTCGACCTTGACGGTCTCCATGAATTCCGTGGCATCCGTCGCGTCCCGAGCCGCCTCGAACAGCTCGCGAATCTTGGAAATTCGCGCCACCTCGGCGGGAGACAGCGCCAGATGGCCCTCTTTGTATTTCCAGTGCGCCGCAATGCCCTCTTCAGCGATGCGGTGCATCTCTTCGGTGCGAATCTGCACCTCGACACGTCGCCCCTCGGGACCCACCACTGTGGTGTGCAGGGAGCGGTAGCCATTCTGCTTGGGTCGGGCGATGTAGTCCTTGATGCGGTCGGGAACCGGCGCAAAGTTGGCGTGCATCAGCCCCAACACCGCATAGCAGGCGCCTACGTCTTGGACCAAGACGCGGAAGGCCAGCAGGTCCTGGACCTCTTCAACCTTGAGATCTTGGGCGACCATCTTCTTGAAGATGCTGTAGCGGTGTTTGGCACGGCCAGTGACATCGCAGTCCATGCCTTCGTCCACAAGCTTCTGCGAGAGCGCTGCAACGACCCGCTCGGCATAGGCAATTCGATCGGCTTGTGTGCGCTTGAGGAAGCCATCGATGGTCTCAAACGCCTCGGGCTCGAGATAGCGAAAGCACAGGTCTTCGAGCTCGCTCTTGAGCCGAGTCAGACCCAGGCGATTCGCGATGGGCACATAGATGTCCATCGTCTCGCGGGCAATGCGTTGCTGCTTGCTCAGCCTTCCGTGCCCGCCAAGAGTCCGCATGTTGTGCATGCGATCGGCGAGCTTGACCAAGATGACCCGCAAGTCCTTGCTCATCGCGAGCATCATCTTGCGGAAGTTCTCGGCTTGAAGCTCCTCTTTGCTGCGGAACTTCAGCTTGCCGATTTTGGTGACGCCGTCGACTAGATCCGTAACGACCGGTCCAATCTCGGCCTGCATCTCGGCCTTGGTGATCGGGTTGTCCTCGAGTGCGTCATGCAACAGGGCGGTCGCAATGGTCTCGACGTCCATGCGCATGTCCGCCAAAATTTGGGCCACAGCGATGGGATGAGACAGGTAGGGCTCTCCGGACTTCCGGGTCTGACCCGCATGCGCCTTCGCCGCCATCAGGTAGGCCTGCATCACGGGTTGCAGGTTTGCATCGGGCGAATAGCCCTTGATGGTCTCCAGGATGTCCGAAATGGTGGACACGAACCGGTCTACCTCCTCGTTGCGCCGCTCAGAAGTCTAGCCGCGGGAGGGGTCGAGTCCTAGACCTGACCGCGTTTGGAGATGTCATCGACCTCGCCAAGCAGCCGATCAACCAGGGTGTCCCGACGCTTTCGACGGGACATTTCAGCAAGCAACACTCCCTCAAACGCAGCATGTGCGGCGTCGAGCTCGTCGTTGATGACGATGTAGTCGAAATCTCCGCAGCCAACTGTCTGGGCTGCGACCTGAGCCATCCGCCCATCGATGATGTCGTCGCTGTCTGTCCCGCGCCCGCGAAGTCGTGCCTCAAGCACGGCCAAGGATGGGGGGGCAAGAAAGACCAACACGGCGTCCGCGAGCTGCTCACGAACCGACAGCGCGCCCACCATATCGATGTCCAGCAGGATGCTGTGGCCTTCGCCCAGAGCCGAGACAACTTGGTCCCGCAGGGTGCCGTAGGAACGATCGTAGACCGTCGCGTGCTCGAGGAAGGCGTCCTGACTCAGCAGCTCGGCGAACCGCGCCGGCGTCAGAAAGTGGTAGTCCACTCCGTCGGTCTCACCGGTTCGGGGGGCGCGGGTCGTCGCCGAAACCGAAAACGAAAGCCCCGGAATGCGGTCCATCGCGCGTTTGACGAGAGTCGATTTTCCGACACCAGAGGGCCCAGTGACCACGAACAACACGCCTTGGTCGGGCAGCTCGAAACGCAGCATTACTCGACGTTGGCCGACTGTTCACGCATGCGTTCAAGCGTTGACTTCATGTCGACCACACGGTGGCTGATGGGGTGTTCTGCAGCCTTGGAGCCGATGGTGTTCACCTCTCGGTTCATCTCTTGCAGCAGGAAATCCAAGCGACGGCCCACAGAATCATCGGATTCGAGTGCCTCGTTGAACTGGTCGCAGTGACTGCGCAACCGGGTGATCTCTTCGGCGACATCGGCCTTGTCGGCGAGCAACGCGGCTTCTTGTGCCACTCGAGCCGTGTCGACGCGATCGCCAAGCATGCGAGCCATGCGGGACTCCAAGCGAACGCGCAAGCGCTCGTTGACGCCAACCGCCACAGCCTCGACCTCGGCGACTTGGGTGCGCAGCTCGCCAAGGTAGCCCAACAGGTCGTTGTACAGGGCCTTGCCTTCGACCGCGCGCATCTTGAGCAGCTCTGCAATGGCCGCCGTGAGCGCCGCTTCGATGACCGACCACTCGCCAAGCACGTCAATCTCGGCATCGACCACTGCGAGGACGCCTTCTTGCTCGAGCACGAAGGTGAGCGGCACTTCGCGTTGCATGAAGCCCACCATGCCCTCGACGACCTCGTTGATCACCTTGGCGTAGTCATTGGCCAGCCCATGGTTCGCGCGAACCACCTGGTCACCCGACGTGGTCTGGCGACGCACGAAGACGTCGATGCGTCCACGCCGAAACGGCGTCTTGAGCTTCTTGTTCATGCGGGGTTCAAGCGCCATGTAGTCGCGCGGGCAGCGCAACTGGATGTCCCGGAACCGGTTGTTCACCGAACGCAGCTCGATGACCACAGTCACGTCACCGCTGCTCGCTTCTCCCGCGCCATAGCCGGTCATCGACCGCAGCATGAAACCTCTCAGAGCACCCTGTTTAACACACCGGTTGCCCCCTGCTCTAGTCGCAGATGGTCACGGGCGAGTAGCAGTGCAGCGTGGCCATACTCATGACGTGGCAATCGTCCGGCGAGTAGGGCAGGTCCCAGTTCTCGCCACCTTCGTCACAGTCGATCTCAATGTCGCCATCAGGCGACGTCGTTGACTCGCCAGCCGTGGAATCGGTTTCCCATGTGGTGACCGACGAACCGTCAAGGGCTCCTTCGGTCACGGCTTCGAGCCCACGCGCGGTGTCGACGGTGTGGGTCCAGGTGCCGTCGTCGCGCCAGGTGCCCTCGATGTCCAGGTCGTTGTCGCCAACGTCGAGGTCATAGGTGAACACTCCGTTGTCGTACTCGCCGTACAAAAACGTGTTCTGGCCGCGGTTGTCGGTGATTCGCCACGTGGTGTCGCAGCCCACGCGCTCTTCGCGAATGCTGACCGCCCGCTCGAACTCGTCGTTGTCGGTGATGGCGTAGGTGTACTGAATATCGAGATCGCCGTTGGAGTTGGCGTAGCCGTAGCCCTCGACATCGCCGTCGTCGGCCCACGAAGATGACGCGTAGTCCAAGTCCCAGACGAAGTCCCCCGTAGCGAAGTCATAGACGCCGGTGTTGCTCTCGATGGCATCTCCGGCCGGGTCATAGGACCACGTCCCCTGCATCTGCTCGCCCTGCAACAGGTGGTAGGTGAGCCCACCGGACCACTTGGTGAAGTTGTCCCCACAGGTGCGGTTGGCAATTCGAAAACGCTCCACCGTGCATGCGCTGGAGAGAAGACCGATGGTGGCGACGAGACAGAGTCTGTTCATGCGTGCATGAATGCCCGGTGAAGCGCACGCTGTCAATCGCTCGGACACAGGTTTGACGCATGTTCTAGGACTCGCTCATCATTTCGATCCGGAACAGATCATCCTCGGTGAGGTTCCACGCCTCTGCCGTCGACAGATGGGGCTTGTCGAGCCAGGCCGTCGGCACCGGAAAGGCCGCGACATCTCTCGGGTACAGATCGAGCCGCTGTCCTCGCTCGATGCGTGTGACAGCGTCGACCACTGGCGAGCGAATCAGATCCAAGATGCGGTCCAGGGGAATCACCGCCTGTTCGGGAACCACCACGGTGCATGTGTGGCCGACGTAGACACCGTCCCAGTCGATGGCTGCGCGGATGGGTCGCTTTCCCCTGATGCGCTGAACGACAATCTTTGGCTTCTCGAACATCTCGGGCGACTTGGGCCGGTGCATGAGCTTGGGTTTGTAGTCGAGCCACTTGAGGTTGCCCTCGAAGAAGTCGCGGGCGTCGGCGTACGGCACCTTGCCTTCGCCGGGTTCGGTGGAGATCAGCATGTTCTTGCCGCCGGTTGATCCGTGGGCGACCACTCCGGTGTCCACGCGGCAGAACTCTCCGAGAGAGATGCTGGAGGAGCGAATCTTCTCGACCAAATCGACATCACCCGGCCACAACTTCGGATTGAACGGCACGTTGTCGAGGCGCAGCAGCTCATCGGGGGGAATCATAAAGATGGGGAGCGGCTTGGGTCCGCGATCTGCGCGCATGATGACAATCATCACGTCCACAGACGCCCCGGGAAAGGGGTACGGCCCCGACAGATCGACCACTTCGTGTCGCTCGAGCCAGCGCCTGCGCAACACCGCGCCGTAGGGCTGGACCAGCGATGCCGCCGGCATGATGATGCCCGTTGCCCCACCGGCTCGGCAGCGCTCGACGGCCATAGCGGCGAAGGGAACCACGAGGTCGAAGCGGCCCTTGAGCCACGGAAAGCGCCGACGCAGATCGGCTCGGAAGTACTTGTCCTGGCGCTCGGGAGGGACAAAGGGCGGGTTTCCGACGACCAAATCGACCTTGTCGCCGTGGCGCAGCGCGTCGCCGATCTCGATCTTTGCCCTGGGTGCCGCAACCCGCGCGACCGCCAATGCAGCCTCATCAATGTCGGTTCCGCGCACATCTTTGATGCCCGCCTCGAGCATCGCGACCAAGAACGCGCCAGTGCCGCAGGCCGGGTCCAACCCAGATCGCAACGGGCCTTCGACAGCGACGCTCGACGCCTGAACCACGCGGCGCGCCATGTCCACCGGCGTGTCATAGGTGCCGCGCTTGCGACGTCCGGGGTGCCGAAGGACCGGGTAGGGCGAGCCGGCCGGGATGTTCTCGATCACATTGGCGCCGTTGGCCACCCTGACATCGAGCTTGGGCGTCAGACCTAGGTCGGCCGGGGCAATTTCGACCGTGCAGCGCGCCAGCAGGCCCGCATAGCGCACTGCGTCCCAGGGCGTGTGGTACAGCGATTCTGCAGCCTCGGTCACTGCAGCGAGATGGTCGCCGCCGCGGCGAACGCACTCGAGGTAGGCATCCAACGGAATTTTCATGCCATGCCCCAGTGCCCGAGCAGTGCATCGGCTTGCCGCTTGACCGTCAGGCCGCGCTCCACAATGCGCTCACGAGCGGCACGACCGCGCCGGGCTCGCTCCTTGGGATGGGCGGCGATCTCCTCGAGAGCCCGCTGCAATGCTGATCGGTCGTCCGGTGGCACGAGCCAGCCCACCTGTTCATCGACAACCTCTGGAATGCCGGCGATCGGGGTGGTCAGGACTGGGAGGCCTGCTGCCATGGCTTCGAGCAGGCTCACCGGCAAGCCGTCACGGTCGCCGTTGTCGGCAATTCGGCACGGCAGAGCGAACAGATGTGCCTGTTCGAGCGCGCTTCCAACCATGCTCGGAGGCAGCTGACCCGGCCTGACCCGGTCAGATCGCAACGCGGGGGCATCGGACACCAAGCGCAGAGACATCGGCACCGATGCCGAGTCGACGGCTCGGGCCAACAAGGGCAGCCCTTTTTTCGGCACGTTGCGCGCCACCGAGACCACCCGCAGCGGTCCCTCCGTTCCGGGGTTCGCGGCAGCATAGCGGGAGGGGTCGACGCCACACCGAACAACCTGGCTTTCCACGCGGTACCGATCGGCGATGATGTGCCGATGGTGCTCAGCTATGACGATCACCCGGTCAGCATCGCGCAGCACCACTGACAACGTCGGTCTGGGGCGAAACAGGTCCACAGCGTGCACTGTGACGGTGTAGGGAATGCCCAAGATGGCGCCGGCGACACGAGCCCATTCCGCCGCCTCACCGGCAAAGTGTGCGTGCAGTCGGGACGCGCCGATTTCCGAGGCGTAGATCGCCAACCAGCATGCCCTCGCCGCGTCCTTGGTGCGCATATTTCCATTGGCCCAGCGCCACGCCCAGCGTCCATCGCGGCTACCAAGTGCGCGGGCCAGTCCAAACAAAACGGCACCGCCGCGAAAGCCCTGTGGCGGGTAGCGGACGTCGACAGGCGGAAGCTCATCTTGCAAACGACCGTCTGGGCGCGAGCCAATTGCCATGGCGTGAACGGTCACCCCGCGCGCCACAATCTCGGCCATCTCGCGGTAGACGAAGGTCTCGGAGAGGGTTGGGTAGTAGCGCAGGACGTACAGCACACTCAGCGCACACTCTCCACGAAAGCGAGCAGCTCACGGGCACGGTCGGCCCAGGTCCGCACGGTAGCAGCTTCGAGGGCCGACTCCCGACGTTGTTCGTTGCCAAGGGCCATTTCGACGGCGGCGACAAGATCGCCCGCGTCTGCAGGCTGGTACGGAATGAAGGCCGCACCGGCCGCGGCTCGCATGGCGGGGGTGTCGGCAGCAACGACAACGACCCCACTCGCGAGCGCATCCCACAGCTTCAGGGGACTCGTCAGCTGCTCTCCAAACAAGCCCTTGGCGGCAGGCACCACCAGCACTCGGAAGCGGGACATTCGCTCGGGCACATGGCGGTATGCAAGCGGCGGCTCCAGGATCAACGCGCCCTCAGCCATCTTGGCCAGAGCATGGGCGAACGGATCGGTCGGCTCAGCTCCGACCAAGTGCACGGATTCGGAGATTTGGGGTGCGGCGCGAGCCAACGTCTCCAAATCCTTGTAGGCGCGGACGGAGCCCACGTAGCCAACCCCATGGGCATCGACATGGGGTGCCGGAAAGGGAGTACACCGCGTGCCGTTGTGTGCCACGAGGGCCGGCGGCAGGACCGGATGTACATCGCGCAACAATGCAAGCGTCCCGGGCGCATTGCAGACCACCGCTGACGCCGCCTTCAGCACCTCGCTCTCGAGCTGCCGCATCGGGCCACCATCGCGACCGCTCGCCGCCAGCTGCAGTGAATCCACCTCATGGGCTTCGACAACCAGCGTGAAGTACCGTCCAAGGCGAGCGTGGGCCTCGCGAGCGTGCTTCTTGGAGCGCGCCAGCGCAATCCCTCCCCCTTGCGCCACCCAGGCCGAGAACAAGGCTCGATAGGCGATCGACCCCGCTGTCCGAGACCGAGGCAAGACGTGCAAGTGGAGTGTGGGCAAGGGATCTAGCCCATAGAAGCGCAGCACAGCTTCAGCGGTCACCCCGCCGGTCGCCGGATCGACGGCCAGCGTCACGTCGCGTCCTAGGTTCGCCATGGCATGGGCCGCATTGATGACCTGGATCGACTGCGCCCGCGCAGAGGGCGCGGTTGCCCGGTACAGCCAGAACCAACGATCAGCAGCCATGCGCCTGCCACATTACAGGTCCGCCCCCGTGGAGTGTGACCCGATGCGCATGACCCCCGCTGTCGCCCTGTTCTTTGCCCTCGTCGGCTGCGGCGAGCAACCGGCGCCAACCGAACCCTCCCCCATCCCAGCCGCCTCAGAGGAAACCGCCTTGAACTACCCGGATGCCCGGCGTGACGACACCGTGAGCGACGACTACTTCGGCACTCCAGTCGCCGACCCCTACCGCTGGCTCGAAGACCCCGACGCGCCCGAGAGCCGCACCTGGATCGAGGCCCAGAACACCCTGACTCAAGGCTGGATCGGCGCCATCGACGCCCGCAAGACCTGGCGAGACAGACTCGAGAAGCTGTGGAACTACGAGCGCTTCGGGCTGCCACACGAGAAGGCTGGCCGGTACTTCTTCACCCACAACGACGGCCTGCAAGACCAAGCCATCTTGTACGTCGCCGACAGCCCAACCGGTGACAAGACCGTCCTGCTCGACCCGAACACCTTGTCCGAGGACGGCACCATCTCGTTGGCGGGCTACGCGGTCAGCGAGGACGGCACAAAGCTCGCCTATGGCTTGTCCGACGGCGGGTCCGACTGGCGCACATGGCGCGTCCGAGACATCGCCACTGGCAAGGACACCAACGATGTCGTCGAGTGGGTCAAGTTCAGCGGTGCGAGCTGGACCCACGACGGAGCGGGCTTCTTCTATGGCCGCTACCCCGACGGCGGCGACGACAAGCTCGAGGCCCACAACGACAACTACAAGGTGTACTACCACCGACTTGGCACGCCTCAATCCGACGACACAGTCGCGTACGAGCGCCCTGACGAACCAACCTGGGACTTCGGCAGCCGAGTCACTGACGATGGCAAGACCTTGGTGGTCACATCGTGGCGCAGCACGGCCGAGATCAACCTGGTGCACATCAAGGACCTGACTTCGCCCGACGCAGAGTTCCGCGCCGTGGTTCCCGACTGGACAGGGTCCTTCACCTTCCTCGGAAACGTGGGCAACAAGCACTGGTACAAGACTGACGTCGATGCTCCAAAGAGCCGAATCGTGCAGATCGACGTGACCAACCCCGGCAAAGAACACTGGGTCGAAGTCGTGCCGCAGAGCGACCACGTGCTCGAAACCGCGAGCATGGTGGGCGGCAAGATCATCGGCTCCTACCTCGAAGACGCCAAGAGCGTCGTTCGCCTGTTCGACCAGGACGGCAGCCCTGCGGGCCAGATCAAGTTGCCGGGCATCGGCAGCGCCAGTGGTTTTGGCGGCAAGCTCGACTCCACCGAGACCTTCTTTGCCTTCACCAGCTACACCACCCCCACCACGCTCTATCGATACGACTTTGCGACCGGCGCGGCGCAGGTCCATCGCCAGCCCGACGTCGACTTCGACCCCGCAGAGTTCGAGACCAAACAGGTGTTCTACAAGAGCAAGGATGGCACCGCCGTCCCGATGTTCATCACCCACAAAAAGGGCCTCGAACCCACCGGTGACACCCCCACCATCTTGTACGGCTACGGCGGCTTCAACATCAGCCTGTCACCGGGCTTCAAGGTCGAGAATATTGTCTGGATGGAAGCCGGCGGAATCTACGCGGTGGCCAATCTGCGTGGGGGCAACGAGTACGGCGAGGAGTGGCACCAGGGCGGCATCAAACAGAACAAGCAGAACGTCTTCGACGACTTCATCGCTGCCGCCGAGTACCTCATCGCCAACAAGTACACCCGCCCAGACCGGCTGGCGATCACCGGTCGCAGCAACGGCGGTTTGCTGATTGGAGCCACTGTGCAGCAGCGCCCAGAGCTGTTTGGCGCGGCCATTCCCGGAGTCGGGGTCATGGACATGCTGCGCTACCACACCTGGACCATCGGCCATTTCTGGGCCAGCGACTATGGCACCAGTGCAGATGACAAGGCGATGTTCGAGTACCTGCACGCCTACTCACCAGTCCACAACGCCAAGGAGCAGGAGTACCCGCACATCTTGGTGACGACGGGTGACCACGACGACCGCGTTGTTCCCGCCCACAGCTTCAAGTTCGCCGCCGCCATGCAGCGAGCCCAGCGGGGCCCCTCCCCTGTGCTCATCCGCATCGAGACCCGCGCGGGACACGGTGCGGGAACCCCCATCAAGATGTTGATCGATCAACGGGCAGACGAAGCGGCCTTCTTGGTCAGAGCTCTGAACTTCACGCCCAAGCTCTAGGCGGTCAGGACGTCCACGGTCTTGGCGACGCCGTGGTGCTCGGCGAGCCAATCACGGGCCGTGGCGCCATGACTGGGTGTCCACCAATCCACAATGGCCTGGACCGACGCGTCGACGTCGTCCGGGTCTTCGAGCAAAAGGCCCGGGCCCACCGCTTCGGGCACGCCACCGGTGCGACACCCGACGACGGGCACGCCGACCGAGGCCGCTTCGAGCAGAGTGAAGCCCAGTCCTTCGGCCCCCGTGCCCAATCGATCCGTGGTCGGAAGCAAGCAACACAGGTCCATCGTGCGCATCGCATCGAGCACCGAATGGCGCGGCAATGCTCCCGTGAAGCTCACGTCCGCTCCCAGTTCCCGCGCGAGCTTCTGGGATGCATGCAGAACGGGCCCGTCTCCGACAATCGTCGCCCTTACGCCCGCCTGAGCCACCAACCGAATGAAGCGCTCGATTCCCTTTAGCGGGGCAGCGCGCGCCACCAACCCCCAATGCCCGCACTCGGTGGGCCGCTGCCTGGCCGGCGCAGGATCAATGGGTGCCGGCAGGGTGGTCGCCGGCATGGCCCGCGCGTCGAGCAGCCCGCGCAAATAGTCACTGATGGCCCAGCGATTCGCTCCCTCCACCACGTTCTGAAAGCCACGGGTGTCTCGGGCCGGCATGGTCAGGTCGGAGCCATGGAAGGTGACGTCCAGCCCAATGTCCAGGCGCGCAGTGCGCTCCCAGGCGTGCAGCGCCATGGGCCAGGTTGTGCAGAGCAGCCTGTCCTTCTCAGTCAGA
This sequence comes from uncultured Enterobacteriaceae bacterium, assembly GCA_964471355.1. GTDB lineage: Bacteria > Myxococcota_A > UBA796 > UBA796 > CAYYHT01. Next base: position 1,210 of record CAYYHT010000087.1, on the reverse strand, counting down.
TGCTTCCACAGCGACATGCCCATCCAGCGAGGTCCCCATGCGCCAAAGGACGGGCCCAGCACCCCGCGGACGTCGTAGGGATGGTTCTTGCCCAGTCCAGCTCGACTGCGGGCCAAGACAAGCACCGGCTGCCCCCGGCGATGGAGCTCGCCCGCGACTGCCTCCGTCCACGTGGCTATGCCCCCGGACACTGGCGGGAAGTCATCGGTGGCCAACACCCACCTCATGGACGACGCATCGCCGCAATGACGTCGGCCACGTTCAAGTCCATGCACGCGTGGTGCCCTTCGGGGCACGAGCGGTCACCTGTCAGCGAACACGGCGAGCAGTCCACGTCGCGACGCACAACCTCTCCGCGGTGGACCCAAAATCCGTCCTGGGGATGAGTCGGCCCAAAGATGGCGACGACGCGCGCACCGCACGCCCCGGCCAAGTGCATCAAGCCGGTGTCTCCCGCGACCACCACAGCGGATCGCGAGAGCTCCTCAATGGTGCGTTCGAAGCCGGTCTCGGCAATCGCCAGGGCACCGGGAATCGCGAGGGCCACGCGGTCACAGAGGCCCTGTTCCCCCGGCCCTCCGAGCACCACGACTCGGCCCTCCCAGGCTCTGCCCACCGTCGCGAATGCATCGGGGTGCCACTGCTTGGTCTGCCAGCGAGCCCCCGGCACAAGCGCCAACGTGTCAGCCTCCCGGGGTTCGGTCCGGATCCACGGGGCCGTCGCGGGCTCTACCCCGCAGGCGTCTGCGTACAGCTGCGTGACCGTCGGGCGGTTCTTTGTGTCCCGACGCTTCAGCCACACCTTGAGTCGCCGGGTGAGGCTGAACTTCTTGATTCGCTTGCTGGGGCGGCCCGCGAGGATGCAGAGCAGCACCGACGCGACGCTGGCCTGAAGGTCGATGACATTGCCCGCAGGCATGCGCTGCACCATTTGTTCGGGCTTGGCATCTTTGGGCCAAGTCACCACTTCGTCGACGCCATTCAGCCGCCGCGCCACATCGGCATATTCCGGTGCCGTCAGAACCCGAACGGGGCCTGGAACCTTCGACGTGACTGCACCCAGAAGCACCACGTCGCCAAGGGACGAGCGGCGGATGAGCAGGGTCCCCTCACCCAAGAGCCACCTCGATGGCGTCGAGCACCGACTGCACGGGAATGTCCAGGCACTCAAAGGCGTGCGCGCAGCTCTTTGAGTAGCAAGGCATGCATG
>CAYYHT010000086.1:0-15035 GCA_964471355.1 uncultured Enterobacteriaceae bacterium | reverse complement strand
CGGTCACTGGCGGCGGGCTCTTCGCGCTGACCAACAGCTCTGTGGGCATCGGACCTCGCGGACTCATCCTCCAGGGGCGGTGGTGATGCTTCTCGTCCTGTCTTTGATCGGCTGTGTCGCGCCTCCCGAGTACGTCGAGTGTGACGGCCCCAAGGTCTGCCAAGAGACCTTTGGAATCGCGTCAACCTGCCTCGACGACGGCTTCTGCGGCACCTGGGAACTGCCCGCTCGCTGCCCCACCACAACCCCGTCTGACCTGCTCACCGTCGATCCCCAGCCCAAGCTCGGCGAGACGATCGTGATCGCGACGCTGATGGACGCCAGCGAAGATGCCTTTGAGCAACAAGCAGCCATGCTCCCGCTCATCGAGCTGGCTGAATCCGACTCCGGACCGGGGAACATCCCGGTGGCCGCCATCCACTGCACCTACGAAGAATCCGACGACTTCGACAGCCTGTCGCGTGAAGACGCCGCGATCGAGCTCGCCGCGTTCCTCGCCGTCGACGTCCAACCTCCGGCCATCGTCGGCCCCAATTCGTCGGCGATTGCGAACGTCGTCTTCAACCAGTTTCAAGCCGCTGGCTTCACTCCACTCATGGTCTCGCCATCGGCGACCAGCAGCGAACTGACGGTCATTGACGGGCCCAGCTCAGACAAGAGCGACGAGAACCCTGGCCTGTTCTGGCGAACGGCATCTCCCGATGATGGCCAAGCTCGCAGCATTGCCAATGACATCTTTGGCGAGCTCGCGCTGACAAAGGTCGCGGTGATCAACGAGTCCGGAGCCTACGGAGAAGGACTCGCACAGTCATTCAAGTCCGAGTTCGAGGGACTGGGTGGCACAGCAACGCTCTACAACTTCGATGGGTCGGGCGCCCTCGCCGCACAGGTCGCCACGGTCGCAGAGCTCGATGACACCGAAGCTCCCGCGGTACTGTTCATCAGCTCCCAGATCAGCGAGGCCAGAAGCTTCGTCCAGATCGCCGCAGCAGACAGCACCGGCAGCTTCGACGCCAAAATCCTGTTCTTCACCGACGGCGCCGCCGATTCGAGACTCATCGAGTTCGATCTCGCCGCGGGCGACGTCGATCCTACTCGACTGTTCCCCAACATCCGCGGCACTCGTCCCGTGCTGCCAACCGGCGCTGTGTACAACTCGTTCAACAACCTGTACCGCGCCGAGTTCGGCGGAGACGCCAGCGACTCCGCCTGGACCGCACACGCATACGACGCCACCTGGCTCGCCATCTACGGAATCGATTGGGCTGCTGCCAACGAGGCCTCAGTGGGCCCGATCGAGGCGGCGCGCGGGCTGCGCCAGATCTCCGAGGGCGACCAGACCACCGTGGGTGTGTTTGGCTTCGCGGACGTGCAGGCGAGCTTCGCAACCGCCACGAGCGTCGACCTAGTCGGAGCCTCTGGGACCCTGGACTACGACTCGTTCACTGAAGAGACTAGCGCTCCCGTCGAGCTGTGGTCTGTGAACACCACCGGTGATGGGTTTGACGCGATCGGCCAGTGCGCCCCGAACGGCGTCTGCACCTATCCATGAGCAGTGGCCTCGACGTGAGGCCATGCAGATGAAGCGATGAGCTGTGGCCCCGATGCGAGGCCGCTGACCGAACCTGGCCTAGGGTGCCAGGATGTAGATCGGACCGGCCTGCCAGGTGAAGTCACCGGTAGCGCCTGAGATGTCCATCGGCCCCAAGCAGACAGTGCCGTTGTGAAGCGGTCCAGAGACCTGGCCACCGGCCGCGCAGAACGCAAAGCCTTCGGGGGTGACCTCGTCGCCGTCGGCACAGTCATTGTCGATGCCGTCGTTCGGAATCTCGGTGGCGTCGGGGTTGACGTCCGGATCGCTGTCATCGCAGTCATCGTCGGTGTTGAAGCCGTCGTTGTCCGCGTCGGTACCCACATCGGTGTCGGTATCGCTGTCGGTGTCGGTGTCAGTGTCGGTGTCGGTGTCGGAATCCGTATCGGTGTCCGTGTCGGTTTCGAATGTATCGACAACGGAGGTGTCGTCGTGACGACAGGCCGAAAGGATCAAACCACCTACAAAGGCAGCAATGACGTAGTTGTGGAAGCGCATGGGAACTCCTGAAGGTTCAGTCCGGGCAGTATACACAGACCCGCGGATAGCGACAGCTATAAACAGCGATAGCCGGCCAATAGCCGGCTATCAGTCACTCTTCCAGACTGAATTCTAGGGAGCGAGGATGTAGATCGGTCCTGCCTGCCAGGTGAAGTCACCCGTAGCGCCCGAGATGTCCATCGGCCCAAGGCAGACTGTGCCGTTGTGCAGGGGACCAGAGACCTGACCGCCAGCCGCGCAGAACGCGAAGCCCTCGGGGGTGATCTCATCGCCGTCAGCGCAGTCATTGTCGATGCCGTCGTTCGGGATCTCGGTTGCGTCAGGGTTGACGTCCGGATCGCTGTCGTCGCAATCATCGTCGCTGTTGAAGCCGTCATTGTCGGCATCGGTGCCGACATCTGTGTCGGTATCGCTGTCGGTGTCAGTGTCGGTATCGGTATCGGTGTCGCTGTCGGTGTCAGTGTCCGTATCGGACTCGACAATGCCAGTTCCGAGGTCGGTATCTGGGCCATTACAACCTGCGATGAACAGGCCTCCGAGGAGGAAGCAGATGGCTGTTGTGTGCAATTTCATGGGGACTCCGCCGTCATTGAAGGCGAGTATACCCCGGTGTGAATGCATGTCTAGGCCTTTTCAAGGCCCACCGGTTAGTGCCGCGACGAGGATCCCATGGAGTACCGGCACACTGTCCGCATCTACTACGAAGACACCGACCTGTCGGGCGCCGTATATCACGCGAACTACCTGAAGTATTTCGAACGGGCCCGCGAACATTTGATCGGTCCCGAAGAGCTCGTGAAGCTCTGGGACGAGACCGGGATCGGCTTCGTCGTCTACAAGGCCGAATGCACCTATCGAGAGAGTGCTCGACTTGGTGATGTCATCGAGGTTCGCACCGTTGTGACCCTCGAGAGCGAGTACCGCGCCATCTTTAAGCAAGACGTGTACCGGCCCGGACGCGACACCCCGATCGTCCTGGGACGCGTCGAGTTGGTCTGCGTCGATCAGAACAACAAGCTGGTCCCGCTGCCACAGACGGTGAAAGAGAAGATCTGAGGCCCGCTACAAGCGGGCAAGCAGGTCGTCGATGGTCTTGACTGGATTGAAGACGAGTGCCGGCACCTCAACGAACACCGTGCGCCAGCGGGCCATGCCCCCGTTCCACAGACCCGGGTGCTCCAAGACCACCGATTGTTCTCCCTGAACGGTCTTTTCGGTGACGATCACCGCCTCAGGATCCGTGTAGTCGCCCAGAGAATAGGGCGCCCCGCGAGGATCGCGGAGTGCCAGGGCCAAGTCGACGGGGTTGAAGTGGGTGGCTCCGGCCAGCAGATGCTTGTCCTCCTCGGCCATCTGTGCGCCCTCAACGATCTGTGCCGATTCGCCACCATCGGATGTTCGCACCCAGAACGGACCACCACCTGGCTGGCCCGAGTTCGGCACCATTCCACACACCCGAACAGGACGGTCGTCGCTCTCGGCCTTGGCGGCCGCCAGTTCCTCGACAAGCCGGCCCACCAGCCGCCGCCGCCAGGCCACCACCTCGGCACGCTGTTCGTCACGAACGATGTTGTCGATGTTCTTGACCAGCACCACGTCGCCACCGCATTCATCGAGGTTCTTCAGCAAGGCTCCATGTCCGCCAGGTCGAAACAGAAGCCGCCCATCTGTCTTGACTGGAAACCCATCGGCATCGATGCATGGCGTGTCTGTGGACGGGTGCTGAACCGAGAAACCAATCTCGAAGCGCGCATCGGGCGCTCTGCTGACGGCCGACTCGACGGCGGCCTCAAAGCGCTCGATGTGCGATGCCGCCACCGTAAAGTGCGCCGCCACTTCCCCAGCAGCGGACCTGCCGAGCAAGGCTGCCTCGACAATGTGCTCGTCAAACGCCGTGCGTACGTGGTCTGCATAGCGATGGAAGGGCAGCAGGCCCTTGGGAGTGCTTCCCGGATCGGACACGCGATCCCCAAACGGAGAAACCAAGGCCTCCGGCAACTGACCGGACAGCGTCGACAAGAGGCGTGTCGCCGCCCCTGACGCCGGAATGAAGGAGCTGATCCTGCCGGACGCCGCCACCTCCTGCCAACGCCGCTCGAGGCGCTCGAAGTCCGCCGCGTCCAGGCGTTCAATCCCGTCGCCCACGGTACAGGGCCGGACCATCGCCGCCGTTGGACGGGGACCGCGCAGCTGGCGAAGTTGCTTGAGTACGGCATCGGGGTCGCGACCCGACTCTGCAATCGCGTCGAGGTCCGTCTGGGTCAGCTTGTCCACAGTCACTCCAATACGAACGGCTCTCGCTGCACGTCGCGGCGAAGGTACAACGGATGACGGGGCGCGCGGGAGAGCGTTCGGCCAAGGCAATGCGGCTGGCAGCTCGCCGTCCGCAGCAAGCTCAGCACGTCAGCATCGCGCTTGTGTAGGCGGCCGGCATTGCCCCAGGCCACCACCACCGACTCGCACTCGGCCACCGTGCGAAGGATCCACTGGTCGTTGTCGGGACCGACAGGTGTGGGAGTGCGCTTGAGTGCTCTCGGGTCGGGGCTACGCCATGCAAAGAGGTTTACGACCGCCAGGGAGCCAAATCTCCACGCTCTGGCGAACTGAATGCAGCGGCGAATCGTTGGATCGTCGACGGCCGCATCGGCCGTGGAGGGATTGAGCAAAACAAAGGCCACGCGCGCGTCTGCTGCGGACCACTGCCGAATCAGGCGATAGCGATACCGTCCGCTTGGATCGAAGTCGGCCTTCCGTTGCACTGTCCCTCCTCCCCACATGGTAAAACGGGGTGGGAGAACTCGCATGAACCCGCTGTCCACCGGGATCGATGCGTTCGTCCGGTGTGGTGCGGCTCGGGTTCCGGCCGACACGCTGGCGATCGAACTGTGCCTCGCGGCTTTGCCGGTGGCGCCGCCCCTTGATCTGTACCTGGCAACCGACGGTGGCCGGGCTGGCGATGTCGAAATTATCGGCATTCGCCGACTGGTTTTGGCGCAGCAAGAGCCGACATTGGTCCCTCGCCGACCCGGCGGCCTGTTGTTCGCCGAGGCGTCAGACGACACCGTGTTCTGCTGGCAACCCGATGGGATCTACCGAACGCATCCCGACCATCCGAGCACCTGGGTCCGTGTTGCGGCAGGCGTGCCTCACTTCCTCGATCTTTGCCTCGCCGGTGAGCTCAAATGGCCGGCCAGCGATCGACCATCTGGCCCGCACCGCAGTCTGCAGGTGCCGAATCAACATGGCGCGCGCATCGCCGAGCGACTGGCGATGTCCATGCGCTTCATCCCCTCGGCGCCAGCGCTGATTCGGTACTGCGTTCGAAGGGCCGCCTCGATGGGTGGGCAAGCCCGCTTTGACGTCCTGCGGCGCATGTGCAACCACCTCTTCGAAGAGCTGCCAAGCGCATACTCCAGGGACATCGTGGACCACGTCATGGACGCGGTGATGGAACAGCTCGTCGAGCCCGTTGTGCGGGAGGTCAGAAGCGAGGAGCTCGTCAAGGCCGCGCTAATCGGCAGTCTGGGCGATCTTGGAGACCATTTCTGCGATGCAACCGAAGCCCACTTGGCTGCGTTTGTGGCCCAGTACATGGCTCTGCTCGACCTGCGTGACTCCCCTGCCCCTCCTGACCCCGTCGAGTTGCACATTCGCCTGCGCCGGCTCGATACCGCCATCAACAACATCACAACTGATGCCGATCGGCTGCTGAAGACCATTCACCACACTCCGATTCGCGATGGTGCCCTCAACAACATCGGCTTTGGCTGGCTCGTCGACCAAGCCTGATACGCTGCGGGCATGTGTGGTCGCTTTGCCCTGTTTGCCCCTGCCAGCAAGATTGCCGAGGTGTTCGGCGTCGTCGAACCCACCGAGCTTCGGCCTCGCTACAACATCGCCCCCTCACAGGACATCCTGGCCATCTTCGAGGATCCCGAGGACGGGGAGACGAAGTCGGCGGACTTTCGCTGGGGCTTGATTCCGTCCTGGGCCAAGGACAAGAAGATTGGCTACAAGATGATCAATTCGCGCAGCGAAACTGCGCGTAAAAAACCGGCTTTCCGCTCGGCCTTCAAGCGCCGGCGTCTGCTTATCCCAGCATCCGGATTCTATGAGTGGCTTCGCAAGAGCAAGACCGACAAGCAGCCATGGATGATTCGCACCTCGGACGATGAGCCATTTGCGATCGCGGGATTGTGGGAGCGCTGGACCAATCCCGAAGGCGAAGAAATCCGGTCGGCCACCATCCTGACCACGGGTCCCAACGAGCTGATGGCCAATATCCATGACCGCATGCCCGTGATCCTGCCCAAGGCGGATTGGGCGCGCTGGCTCGACCGCGAAGTGCAAGATGGCGACGAGCTCGAGCAGCTGATGAAGAGCTACCCAGCCGACCTCATGGCCGCACACCCAGTGCCCAAAGACGTCGGCAATGTCCGCAACCAAGGCGAGCATTTGTCCCAGCCGATCAAGCTCGACGACCAAGACGAATCTTAGAAGGGCTTGGGAATGACCAGCCAGCTGCGGGCGGTGTAGCTGTCCCACTCGTCGTAGCGGCTCATGCTCTTGTCCTTGCGCAGCATGTTGGGCACGAACACGCCCAGCCAGTAGACCGCACACACCACCCAGGGCAGCCAGTGCATGGATAGCGCTGCAAACGAGGCGTAGATCAACATCTCGCCCAGGTAGTTGGGGTTGCGGGTCCGGGCGAAAAAGCCCGTCGTGATGAGCCCCTTTCGCGCCTTGAGCACGAAGTACTTCTGGGCATCAGAGCCGTAGTGAAAGACCGAGCCGACCACATTCATGGTGATTGCGAGGCACACCAGCCAACCGGGCGCTTCGGTGCCCCCACTGATGAGCAAGTAGGGGGCCAGCCAATACAACAGCAGCGCCACCCACACACCCACCGCCTTCCAGGCAGGCAGTCGCACCTCCCAGTTCGGGTCTGGATAGGTGTTGGACTTGAGTACCCACATGAGGCCGTAGCTGCCGTGCAGGCCCAGGTAGATCCAAGCGGCAAGGGTCCACGTGTCGAAGTAGGCCATCATTGCGAACACGACCGGGAAGGTCATGCCCTTGTGCAAGTCGACCGCGTGCTTCATGGGAATCTTCATCGCAGCACCTCGGCCAGACGTTCGTAGTCCTCCACCTCGTTGTACACCTGAGTGCTGAGTCGCAGAAACAACCTTCCCTCATGGCCAAAGCCGGCCACCTCGATTTGGTGGTCTGCCCGCAGGCGCTCCCGCAGCGCCAGCATGTCGTCGGCGGTTGTGCCCAGACGCGACGGCAGCTCCACCACGGTCATCGCCGCGTGCATGGACTCCCGCGTCGGAAGCTCGGTGCCGAGCGCCTCGGCCACAAGTCGACCCGCTTGCCGACAGAGCGTGTTGTTGTGAGCCCGCACATCGGTCAGCCCCAGCTGCCTCAAGAACGCCAGCCCGTACACAGACGCGAGCCAGGCCGATGCGTCATGGGTCCCTGGCCAATGGAAATCTCGCCGCCAATCGACAGAACGATTGATGGAGCCCACCAGCGGCCGCAGCGGCTGAGTGGAGTGCAGAAAGGCGCATGGCCGGGGCGCGAAGGCCCACTTGTGCAGATTTCCGGTGTAGTACTCGGCGCCCAGAGCCGTCACATCGACTTGGAGCTGCCCCGGAACGTGGGCGCCGTCGACCAAGACAGGCACATCGGCGTCGTGACAAGCCTCGATCATCTGGGCGAGCGGAAGCACCAACGCAGTGCCGGAAGTGATGTGGTCCAAGACCGCGAGCCGAGTCCGCGGCGTGATGGCTTCGCTCAGCGCTGCCGCCGGATCGTTTGGATAGACCGGCACCTCGACAACGCGAACTCCCGGCACCCGCTGAATGGTGGCGGCAAGGGCGCCACGCACCCCCGGATAGACGTGGGTGGTGCAGATGAGTTCATCGCCCGCCCGCAAGTCGAGCCCCGAGAGCACCGAGTTCACGCCGTAGGTCGCGTTGTCGACAAAGACACACTGTCCGGGGTCGGCTCCCACAAAGGGGCCGATCTGCTCCAACACGCCCTCGAGCCGATCCTCGATGCGTCCATAGAAGAGCGTCGGGTTGGCCTCAACTTCCCGTCGAAACGCCAGCTGCGCTTCGCTCACGACGCGCGGAATGGCCCCAAAGGCACCGTGGTTCAAATAGGTGACCGAGGGGTCGAGCAAGAACTCTCTGCGAATCGCCTGGCCAAAGCCAGAGCTCAAGCCAGCCCCTCTTCCTCGAAGAACTTCTCGAGCCGCTGCTGGATGTCGTCCCGGGCCCGCCGGAAGCCGTTCAGGTCACTGGGGTCTGGAATGGGCCAATGAAGGCGGCGGGCGCGCACTAGCGGCGCGGGGCAGTACTCCTCGGCGCACAGGGTGATGACCACGTCAATGCGGTCCGCAGGCACATCGGCGATGCCCTTGCTGTAGTGCGCAGAGGCATCGATTCCGACTTCACCGAGCACGGCAATGGCCTCGCGCTTGACCGACGTGGGATTGGAGCCCGCGCTGTAGACCTCGCTCTCGGGGGCCATGCGTCGGCCGAGTCCCTCGGCGATCTGGCTTCGTGCCGAGTTGGCGACACACAGGAACAGGATTGTCATTCACCAGTCTCCACACCGTTGAGTCGGTCGACCACGGTAAACAGGTCACCGATGTCGTAGAAGTCGACGCTAACCCAGTTCACGAAGTCACCGGTCTCATTCATGCACCGGTCGACATGCTCCCACAGAACCGCGTCGGGATTCGCGGCCTCAGCTAGGCCGGGCATAGCGACCGGATTGGTGATGAAGTGGTTCAACAGAAACAGGTCGTTGCTGGCGTCTCCGCGCAGCACATCACACCCGAAATCATCGACCGTCTGGGCCGAATAGTCGTTGTCCCACGCGAGCGAATACGCGTGGTTGTACCAAGGGTATCCATCGGAACGATCTTGATTTGTTGCGATTACTCGGGTGTCAGCCTCGATCAGCTCGCGCAGCGTCGGCCATTCGTTGCCGACCTCGTGGGCGTAGGTGTAGCGCAACAGGTCCGCGGCGATGAAGGCGGCTTGAGTATCCTCGGCGCTGATGGCGCTCTGGAAGACAAACACAATCACTTCATGCGGATGCTCATCGAGGAAGCGGGTGTACTTGGCCAGACCCCTGTCCAGGGGCTCGCTGCCTAGCTCACAGATGCTGTGGCAAAGCGCGGTCTCGTCCTGCATGTAGTGCGTGTCCAGCATGAATCCACGGACGCCGTCACTGAGCTGCCGCTCGATGCCGAAGTTCTGGTTCGGAGCTCCCCAGCCCTCCTCTGCATTGGACATGGCGTTGTGGGTCATTCCAAGCGCGACTTCGTCAACCCGCCGGTCGCACAGATCAGTGTGTCCGTTGCACTGCATCGGGGGTTCGCAGCCAGCAAGCAATGCCATCCACCACATGCTCTGGTTTTACCACTCGATCGCAGCCTTGGAGAGTACGACGATCGGATCCCCGGCCGTCAGCGTCGCCTGGTGGTCGGGGTTCACGTCGACTTGCCCGTCCTTCTCGACGCTGATGAGCACTGCTGAGTGCTCTTCAAACAGGGTGGTGTGCAACGCGCCGACGCTCACGCCATCGAACTTGGCGGGCACGACGGACGTGTGAAAGGCGTTGCCTCTGCTGGTGGTCAGCACCTCGTCGAGAATCTGCACCAGGCCGCGGTTGCGCGTGGCGCTGCCCAACACCATGCCGGCGTACCAATCGCCGACGACGATTTCCTCGACGCCAGCGAGGCGAAGCAACGATTCATTGTCGCGGTTTGTGAGCTCGGCGACCGTAAAGATGCCCGGCACAAGCCGTTCGACAGTCAACGCGGCCAACACCGTGCGGGCGTCACGGTCCTGGTCGGACCGCGGTTGTGTCCCGTCCGCCAACAAGATGGCAGCCGTGCAGTGGTGGATGCCCGCTTCGGTGAGCACGTCGATGCGCGTGTAGTCACCCTGTAGCGTATATAAGTGCTCCGCCCGAACACCGTCGCGGGGCATGTCCGCTGGGGGCTCGGGTCCCTCAGTCACCACGACGACGGCGCGGTCGTCTGGGTTGCTGGGCCCAAACAACTCACGCACCACGGTCGGTCCAGAGCCGTTCCATCCGCACACAACGATGTGCTCTCTTAGCTCATCGATACCGATCTCATGCAAACCGAGTCCTCCAGATAGTCGCGACACCATGTTTCCCGTGATGGTGGCCACAAACAGACCAAAAACCGTGAGCCCACCAATCATAAGAAAGAGCGTCGTCCACCGGCCCATCAACGTCGCCGGCTGTGCGCCGATGGGCTCGCCTCCGACAAGAGACAACACACTGAACCACAGCGCCGTCTCGAAGTCCGGGAAGGCGGTGTTGTCGAGGTGACGCTCGGCGTCGTACAGCACCATTGCCGCCGCCAACACCAAGGTCAGCGTGACGGCGATCAGGCTGGAGATCTCCGTCGCCGGCCCTTCGGCGTCTCCCATGCGGCGGTTGACCAAACGACCTGCGCGCAGCAGTCGCAGGATCCGGAACACACGAAAAACGCGCAGCGGCCGAATCACCGGCAGCACCGACAAGATGTCCAGCCAGTACGTCCGGAAGTACCGGGACTTGTTGCGGGCCACCCAGTACCGGACTGAAAGCTCGACGATGAAGAACCAGGTGATGACCATGTTCGCATCGGCCGCCAACGCGGCGTGCATGGGATCATCGAGCACGATTTCGATGAGCATGAGCATGACTGAGATGGCAATCATCAACAGCACGAACAGCTCGACCACCGTGTTGTGCACGAAACGGTCGACGCGCTTGCGAAGCTTGACCACGAAATCGTTGGGATCCTCGCGCTCTACGGGAATCACGTTCCAGTTGGTCTGTTTGTGGTCGGACGGCATGGGTGGGCGCACCCTACCGCGATACCGACCCTGTCCAAGCGGAGGTGGTGATGAGCAACGTGTTCAAGGATGGTCTCTTCGACGGAAAGGTGTGCCTGGTCACCGGCGATGGCACCGGAATCGGCGTTGCGATTGCACGCGAGCTCGGCGGCCTGGGCGCGACAGTCATCATCGCCTCTAGAAAGGCGGCGAACATCGAGCCCGCCGCTGCAGGACTCTCCAAAGAGCTCGGGCGCAAGGTGCACGGGGCCATCTGCGACATTCGTGACCGCGACAGCGTCACGGCCCTGTTCAACAGCATCATCGACGAGCATGGCCGCATCGATGTGCTCGTGAACAATGGTGGTGGGCAGTTCTTCAGCCCGGCCGAGGCCATCACGCCCAACGGCTTCGATGCCGTAGTCGGCACCAACCTCACCGGCACCTGGAACATGATTCGCGGGGCGGCAGACTGCTGGATGCTCGCCAACGGCGGCGCCATCGTCAACATCACCATGCTGACGCAGCGAACCTTCACCGGCATGGCACACAGCCACGCCGCTCGCTCGGGCGTCGAGGCGCTGACTCGGACCCTGTCCGTCGAATGGGCCAACCGAGACATTCGCATCAACTGCATCGCGCCGGGTTTCATCGCGAGCAGCGGACTCAAGCGCTACCCAGCAGGCCTCGACCTGATGAAGAACATGGTCAGTCTGGTCCCGCAAAAGCGAGCCGGAACCTGCGAGGAGATCGCCTGGGCGGCCGCATATTTGGCGGGTCCCGCGGGCTCGTATGTCACAGGTCAAACCTGGACTGTCGATGGGGGCAAGGAGCTATGGGGTGACTGGTGGCCGATCCCCGATCCCGATCCAATTCCGAAGATTGAAATTCCAGTCGAGCCCTGGGAAAACGAAGCTTAAATGCCGATCGTTAAGTTTATCTAAAGAAGCTCTTCGCCTCCAATCGATCGATCTCTACACTTAGTCTTGGGGGTCGTGTTGTCGGAGCAGAAGCCACGAAAACGTCTAAAGAGACGTCGCAGTCTGCTGACCACGCCAGCACCAAAGCTCGCCGAGAGCGCCAGCCAACCTGCAGCACCACCACCCGCGCCGGCAGTGGCAAAGCGGCCGGCCCAACGGACGTCGTCCAGAAATCGAATCAAGCGACGCAGGAGCCTGTTCTCAAAAAAGCACGTCTCCGTCGAGCGCCCAGACGAAGACCTGATCGCGGCCAAGGTCATCCCAGGCGCGGAGTCGGTCTCCGATCCCATTTCCGTTGAGCCCCTGCAACAAAACGCGCAGCCACCAGCCAAGAACCGCGGACTGCGCAGGACCGCCGGTTCGACCAAGAAGAACACAACGATGGATGACTTCGCGTCGGAGCTCGACGCATTCCTCGCACTCGACGAGTTTTAGTCCGCCACGACCTCGCCATTCTTGATGACAAGATGGATGTCGGTGCTGTTGTGAATGTCCTGAAGTGGATCGGCATTCAACACGACAAAGTCCGCCAGCTTTCCGACCTCGATACTTCCAATCTGGTCATCAAGGCCAATGTAGCGGGCACCCTCGAGCGTCGCTGCGCGCAGCGCCTGATGAGGTCCCATCGCGTCTGGGCCGCCGAGGGCCCACATCTCCCAGTGGACTCCAAGGCCCTGCAGCTGCCCATGGGCGCCCAGAGTCACGTGCACGCCGTCGTCCTGTAGATCGGCGGCATCGCGGGCGACCTGTTCGTGGTTCCAGTCACCATCGTGGGCGATCATGCTGCGTCGCCACGCCCGCGCATCGAGGTCCCTGGCCGGGTAGTGCCGCTGCAGCCGTGCGTCGTCCACAGGGCTGTGGTGCTGATAGAAGAAATTCTCGCCCGACAGGCCCCCATAGGCAACCAACAGCGTCGGGGTGTAGAAGCTGCCCAGGCCATCTCCGGCGCCCCCAGTCGTGCCCGCGTACAGCTGCCGTACATCGTCATAGATCGGCGCCAGCGGCAGCGCGTGCTCAATGGCGTGGTAGCCATCGACAAGCATGCCCAGGTTCTGCCACATGTCGCCGCCACCCTCGGGCACACACAGAATCTGCTCAGCCTGACAGGCCTTGACGTACCACTGCCTGCGCTCCCGCTGGCTCTGCTGGTAGACCTTGACCGAGCCCGCTCCGACACGCTTCAGGCGCTGCACATGCTTGAGCGCACTGGCTTCATCTGGCGTCTTGGCCCCCTGGTTGGCCAACGCTCCGTACAGCACAAAGCCGGTGCTGTGAATGCGAGGACCTTTCATCAATCCAGCCTCGACCCGCTCGGCCTGCGTAAACACCAAGTCTGTGGCAGCACTCGGGTCGTGCACCGTGGTCACGCCAAAGTCGAGGTTCACCAGGTAGCGCCACTCCTGCTCGGGAAGCACGTCACCCGCTGTGTAGTGAAGGTGGGCGTGCACATCGACCAAGCCAGGAATGACCGTCTTGCCTTTGAGGTCCACGGGTACAACCCCCTCGGGAACAGGGCCTGTCAGGGACGTGATGCGGTCCCCATCCACGATGATCGTGGCGTCGTCGAGTACCTCGTCGCCATTCATGGTGATGACGCGGGCATGGGCGAACGCACGCTGGCCCTGCGGCACGTGCCGGTCGAGTCGAATGTCGATGGGCAGGCTCTGGGCAGACGCACCGGGCACACCGGTGTCCTCCTCTTCATCACCTTCAGCCTGGGCCGGCTTGAGGGACTCAATCGCGAGTGTGCGCATGACGTTGCCCTCGACCCAGCTCAAGTTCTGGCTGTCTGCACTCCACGACAGCCAGTCTCCAACGACGTCGGTGATCTGAAATCCAGGCAAGTCGCCGATCGCCACCTCGCCGCCACCCCACTGGGGCATCGCAGCGACGTGGACCTGGTGATCTTGCTTGTAGGCCACCCGGCTAAAGTCCGGCGACGGAAGGACCTCTTGGGCACCATCGAAGATCAGGTGCGTTCTCTTGTCCGTGCCATCGGGGCTGACGGACACGAAGGCGGTCTTGGTCGGAGTCCGCGGCTCTGCAGCACGGTCCTCCATAAACCACAGACGCCCGTCATGAAAGGACACGCGCGGCGCCCGTCCTCCCGAACCTCGATTGTCGACGCCCAACACCAGCTCGTCGGTCCAGCTGGTCTTGGCGCGCTTGCCTTTTCCGGTAGTGGTCCGCGTGAGCAGTCGCATCTCGTACCACGGCTCGCTGGCGAGGTCCGTGGCCGCCGTGCCTCCAATTCCGCGCAGCACAACAAGCTGCGAGCCATCGGGGCTGAACACTGGATTCACCAGCTGGCCGCGCAGGTCGAGCGTCTGCGTGGTGCCGTCCTTGGTGATGTGAAGCCGCCCGCCCTGTTCGTCGGACCACGAAGTCCACGCCAGCTCGGTTCCGTCGGGACTCCAGGCCGGGCTGTAGCCCGTGCCCTCGGACAGCCGCTCGATCGTGCCATCTGTCTCGCGGACCCAGAGCGCACCCATGGCTGAAACGGCTACCCGCCCATCGGCACTGGCGACCGGCCAGCGCAGCATCTTGGCGACCACCTGGTCCGGAACTTCGCGCTGCCATCGCGTGCTGTCGTGCAGGGTCCACGTGCCCTTGGCCGTGAACGGAATCTCGGTCTTGCTGCCGTCCAAGCCGATTCGCCACAGCTTGCCTGCCGCCCAGACCACCAGCTCCTGGTCTGACTTCCACGCCATCGATGGGTAGACCGCGTGCAGAGCAAAACCCTCCATCTGGTCGTGCGACAGCCAATCGGCCACGACCGTGCGTTCGCCAGTCTGGGTGTCCAAGACCTCGAGCAGGGTCTTGGTCCGAAGTCGGCTGATGAATGCAAGCATCCGGCCGTCTGGGGAGAGCGTGGGCCGAGCGGCACTGCCCGGGCCAGTCACCACCGTGCGGATGTCCCCTGTGCGACGATCCAGGCGTGCCACGCTCCACAAGCCACCCACCGGATCCTGGTCGTAGGAAAAGCGGCCGTGGCGCGTGCTGAACCAGACAAAGCGCCCGTCGGTCGTTGCTTCGCCAGCATGGGGATGGCTGTCCAAGCTGGTCAGGGCAAATCCAGTGCCCCCATCGAGA
>CAYYHT010000085.1:0-15113 GCA_964471355.1 uncultured Enterobacteriaceae bacterium | reverse complement strand
GCGCCGACATGGTGTTTGTGACGGCTGGCATGGGCGGAGGTACCGGAACCGGTGCAGCTCCGGTGATTGCCCAGGTTGCTCGCGAATGCGGCGCTCTGACTGTCGCTGTCTGCACCCGACCCTTCTTCTTTGAAGGCAAGCGTCGGCGTCGCCAGGCAGAAGAAGGCATCGAGAGCCTCAAAGAGAACGTCGATACGCTCATCACCATCCCCAACCAGCGATTGGTGGCGATGGCTTCAGAGCGGACCAGCATGAAGGACGCCTTCCGCATGGCGGACGAGGTGTTGCTGCAGGCCGTCAAGGGCGTCAGTGACCTGATCAACTTCCAGGGCATGGTCAACGTCGACTTTGCTGATGTGCGCACCATCATGGCCCAGAAGGGCATTGCGCTCATGGGCGTTGGTACCGCATCCGGCGAGCACAAGACGGTCGAGGCCGCACAGCTCGCTATTAGCTCCCCGCTGCTCGACGACGTCAGCATCGTGGGCGCCACCAGCGTGCTCATCAACATCACCGGCAACAGCAATCTGACCATGTACGAGATGCACGAAGCGTCGTCGCTCATCCAAGAGGAAGCGCACGAGGACGTTGAGGTCATCTGGGGTTGGGTCGTCGACGAGACGATGGAGGACGAAGCTCGAGTGACGGTCATCGCGACCGGCTTCGAAGAGTCCCGCCAGATGCTGCAGCCACAGTCCATCGAACGCCGTGTCAACGAGCGTGTCGTCCGCAACGCCGGAACGACCCGTAACCGTGGCCGTGAGCTGCATAGCGGATTCGACCGCATGTACGAGGACTATGACATTCCCACGTTCTTCAGGAACGCGGACTAAGGACTTCGGCGACCTTTGACCGTCGTTCGGGTGAGACCTCCGTTCTCGCTCGGACTGCGTGACGATAACTGCCGTTTGACAGGGACGATGGCCCCGTCACTCCTACGAATGGAGTGGCGGGGCCTGATTCGTTGGCGCCGCTAGAACTTGTCCATTGCAGCTTGTTTGCGGTCTTGCAGCATCTGGACGCGCTTGCTCTCCCACTGATTTGCCAGCGCTAGGTCGATACCCAGTTCATAGGCCTCGATTCCCTTGAGCCAAACGGTCTCGGATTTCTTGGCCAGACCCTCGTTCCACAGAGCCATTCTGGACTCCTTCTTGCTGATTTTCTTGGTCGGCGGGGCGGCAAGAATATCATCGCCGATCGCTACGTAGCCGTCGCCTAGCAGCATCAGGCCATGCAAGATCCACTCGATCTCTTTGAGCGCTATGACCTCTCTGACCTCGAACTCGGCCGTCTTGACCAACAGGGCGCGGAGCTCGGCGACGTTGTCCTGGTGCTTGGGTTTGACGTCGAACGAGGACTCAGCGGCCTGTTCGATGTAGCTCTCGACTAGATATGCCCGGGCCTTCGCTTGGTAGAAGCTGTGGTCGCCCGGTTCGGCAGAGCCCAAGGCGGTCCGTATGGCGAGGCGCCCTTCATCGCGGTTGCCCTTGCGCAGGACCCAGATGGAGCGAACCAGATTTACCTTTACGTTGTCTTCCCGAGACAGCTCACCCAGTCCGTCCAGCAGCGCCGCTGCCTCGTCGAACCGGTCCAGGGAACCAAGGACCTCGGCGGTTCGGAATGCCACGTCCTGTGTCCGGATGTCCGGGTACCCGGCGGTGAGCGATTGGTACATCGACAGTGCTGCCTCTGCGTCGTCGTCGAGCTCATGGGAGATCGCGCGGAAATACGCGACTTCCGCTTTCTCGCGGTCCGTCTGGGCGCGCTCATCGGCCTGATCGAGCAGAATCCGGGCGCCGTCGTAGTCCGCGTGCTTGATTCGTGTCCAAGCCTGGTCCGCCAGTTCGGCGACTGACGCGACCTCGAGCGCCGGTTCGGCGGGGGGCTCACCTTGCACCTGTTCCACGGTGGGCTCGGTCTGAGCCTCGTCAGCCGTCTCTTGTGCGAGCGCCGTGAGCGCGAGCAGCAGCATCCACATTGACATCCTCCAGTCACCGTCCAGACACCCTACACAAGGGGCTGTTCCCTGGGCCCAACGACAAATGGCCCCGTCCGTGAGGACGGGGCCAAGGTGCCGAATAAGCCGTGTGGAGAGTGCCAGACCCCCTACATCAGTAGGTGGGTTTTCGGTTCTACTGCTTCGTACTCCCCTTTCAGAAGGGTATGCACTCCACAGCAGGGTATGAATCCCGATGATTCATTACAGGGAGTCCCACGACATCACGCCTAAGCACGAACTTCGCAGCACGGTCAGCGTACGACACCCAAACGGCGACCAGCAAGTGAGATTCCTGCTGCAAAGGCCAGTGCACCGCCCCATGTCACCGGCGCCAGCCACCATTGTTCTGCCCAGCCGCCGGGATCCGCGGTCGTTCGCAGCACGAGATAGCTCGCCAGGAGGGGAATGGCAGCGGCTCCCCAGACGGGCGATCCCACGAGGAGCGACGGCACGAGAGCCCACAGCAGGTACCAGGGATGAACCGTCGGAGAGAACAACACAAACGTGGTGCCCGCCCACAACCACAACCGCGTCGGGTCGGTTTCGCGCCACCAACCGGCGAGCATGATCGCGCCGGCAACGAGCACGAGCACGGGCCGGGCCGCCTCACCGAGCAGCGGACGCAAGAGGGTGCCGGCGAAGGGATTGAACCACCAATGGCCGGCATAGGCTGACCAACCCCGCAACGCGCCGTGACCGGAGAACGGTGCAAGCGCGATGCCCGAGACGACGAGCAGGCCAATGCCTAGGATCGCAGCGCGTTTGGCGGGCAAGACCCGCAACATCGTGGGCAGCAACAGGACGGGAAAGACCTTGGTCAGGGTACCTGCGCCGGCCAAGACGACCCCGCTCTCACGGTCCCCGGTTTCCCAGCGGTGAATGGCCCAGGTAGTGAACGCGACTGCCAAGATATCGATGTGGGCGCCGGCTGCGCTCTCTACCGCGGGCAGGGGATGCAGGGCATACAGGACCGCGGGCCACGCAGCGAGCCGCTTGTGGATGCAGATCTTCAGGATGAGCCAAGCCGTACAGACGTCCACGAGTGCGGTTAGCAGCTGCGCAGTCCAGACTTCGTCGAGCAGCGACAGCCCGACGAACCAGACCATGGCGATCGGAGGGTAAACCGATGAGATTTCGGGGTGAGCCACCTTGGCCAACAGGTTGTCGTCGTTGGAGTTGAAGTGGAACGCCGGAGGCGTCGTCACGGGGTTGTAGCCGTCGGCCAACACGCCCCCCTCCCACAGGTAGCGATAGATGTCATCAGACAGCAGCGGGGGGGTTCCCACAAGTGGCAGGCGAACCGCCAGAGCCATCAAGATGATGGCAGTAGAAGTGCGCGGCGCCCCGCGACAGGCGGTGAGCGCGGCGAGTCCCCACAACACCAGCAAAGGAACCACGTCGGCCGCGTCCGCGCGCGTGCCGGCATGATGGAGGGTCCACGCCGTGCCCGCACTCAATGCGACGCACAGGGACAAAGCGGCCGTTGACAGGGGCTGGGTCTGCATTTAAACGTTGCTTAGCCACTCTTTCGGCCCCCCGCAGCCCTATTGACCAACCTGCCTTCTCACTCCCGACGCCTGGCCTGGTACGCACTTCTCTTTCCGTTGTTCCTGCTCGGAGCCAAGGAAGGTGAGGGTTGCGACTGCAAGCGAAGTCCAACCGACGACAATCCGATCGAAGAGGTCGATGTCGACGAGGTGGCCGATGTCGCCGAGAAGCTGCAGCTCGTCATGATGAGCCCGTCGTACACCGACGCGGACAAGGCGTTCAGCGCACGCTTGGACGGTGCGGGCTTTTCCGAGGGTCTAAAAATCATGATCGGCCACACGCCGACCGATGCTGTGCTTGCAACCGATGTGACGCTGTCTGGGAGCAACTCCATCCAACTGACGGTGCCGGCACTCGCAGCCGGTTCCTATGACGTCGTGGTCGAGAATCCCGGAGGCAAAAAGGCGGTGCTGCGGCGCGGCTTGGTGTTGCGTGATGCGCGCCCCGAGCTGCTCGAGTGCAACTTTGTGCGCATCATCTTCGACACCAACGAAGACGGACTCGTCGGTCGCGGTCGAGCAACCCTGGACAGCCACGCTGAGTGCTTGGCCCAGCGAGACAAGGTCGTCATCGAGGGCCACGCCGATGAGCGGGGCACCACGAGCTACAACTTGGGCCTCGGTCAGCGACGCGCTCACACCGTCAGTCGCGCCCTAGTCGGCGCAGGCGTGCAGTCTCACAAGCAGACAATCGTGTCCTACGGGGAAGAACGACCCATCGACATGGGTCATACCGAGGGGTCATGGGCCAAGAATCGACGAGTGGACATTCATGCTGAGTGACAAGGGACTCCTTCTCGCGCTTTCTCTCTCCCTTCTTCCTGGCTGCTGGATCGCCCAGAACCAAGCTGCGACCAAGGGATACAACGATCAAGTCTTGGTCGCCCAACAACGGTCGGCGGCCCTTGAACGAGCGGTACTCGAGTACGAAGATCGCCTCAAGCGCCTCGAACAGGCCATCCGCGCTGCGGGAGCCAACGAGGCCGAAAAGCTCGAGAATCTCGATGAGGTGAACGTCGAAGTGAACCGCCTGCGCGGGCAGATCGAGGTCCTGCGCTTCGAAGTGGACGAGATGAAACGCTACTTCGATGAACTCTCTGTTGACCTGGACCGTCGCCAGCTTTACGACGAGATGCGGCTGCGTCAGCTTGAGAAATTCCTCGGCGTCACGCCGCCTCCGATGCCGACCGAAGAGCCCGAGTGCGACCCCAGCGTCGAAGACTGCACCGAGGTCATGACCGATCCCGAGAATCCCGAGGCCACGGGAACCCCCCAAGCACCTCCCGAGACCCCCGATACTGTCCCCTTGATTCTCGACGCTGCTGCCGAACACATGGGCTCTGGGCGGCCGCGTGTCGCCAGGATTCTGCTCGAGAATGCCCTCAAGGATCACAAAGACGACCCGGACATCGACGAGGTTCGCTACCGACTCGCAGAGACGTGGTTCAACGAAGGCAAGTTCAACAAATCCGTGCAGCCCTTCCAAGCGGTCATCGACAACCATCCCAAGTCCGACTGGGCCCCATGGGCGATGCTCCGGCAGGGGGACGCATTCCGTGAGATGGGCAGCAACGACAATGCGACGCTGTTCTATCAAGAGGTGATTCGGCTGTACCCCAAGACCGACGCTGCCAAAGAGGCAAAGTCGCTGGTCAAGGGCAACTAGCCTTGGCGGTTGACAGCCGGCGGCCTTCTTTATAGAAGGCGGTCTTCAATCACTGACCCATACCGAGTACGGGGTTGGTCCTTCGCGGGCCGCCCCGTTTTTCTTTGCCTAGGCCAACCATGCATCCCATGGAACTCCAACGTCACGTCCGAGACCTCGTCGAGCCTACTTTGGCTCGCCTGGGATTCGATCTCGTGGCCGTAGAGTGGCGCGGCAACGTGCTTCGCATGTCCATTGACTCCCCCAAAGGCGTCGAGATGGGCGAATGCGCGATGGTCAGTCACAACCTCTCACCGCTCCTCGATGCCGATGATCCCATCGCGGGGGGCTACAGACTCGAAGTGAGCAGTCCGGGCATTGACAGGCCCGTACAGCGACTCGATGATTTTCGCCGATTCACTGGCTTTTCCGCCAAGATTCGGCTTGTTGAAGGGTACCCGAGGCGCCGATACACCGGCCAGCTTCGGGGTGTAGAAGCATCGGACGTCCTCATCGAGGCGGACGGCACGGTGCATCCGCTTGCCTTTGACAGCATCGAACGCGCCCACCTCGTCCTTGACCTCGACGAATACCAGCGCCTGTCCGAGGGGCTACCGCCCATTCCGGACGAGGAGAACACGCCATGATGATCTCTGATCTTGAACGCCTCATCGACTCCATCACACGCGAAAAGAGCATTCCGCGCGACGTGGTGATCGAAATCCTCGAAAGCGCCATGGAAGCCGCCGCACGCAAGAAGTACGGCATGGTCATGGACATCGAAGCGCAGTTCAACGACGAGCTCGGCGAGGTCGAGCTGTTCTCGTTCCAGACCGTGGTCGACGAGATTGAAGACGAGTACATCGAGATCGAGCTTGAGGAAGCCCGAGAGCTCGACCCCGAATGCGAAGTCGGCGACTCCCTCGGCATCAAGATGGACATCGACGATCTTGGTCGCATTGCCGCCATGACTGCCAAGCAGGTGATCATCCAGAAGATCCGAGATGCCGAGCGCGAGCTGACCTTCAACGAGTTCAAGGACCGCAAGGGCGAGCTCATCACGGGCATCGTTCGTCGATTCGAGAAGGGCAACATCATCATCGACCTCAATCGCGCCGAGGCCATTCTTCCGCGTCGCGAACAGGGCCAGACCGAGACCTACCGCCCCGGCGATCGCATCCAAGCCTTTGTGCTCGACATCACGCGAGCCACCCGCCAGCCGCAGATTGTCCTGTCCCGTACGCATCCGGGCCTGCTCATGAAGCTGTTCGAAATGGAAGTGCCGGAGATCTACGAAGGCATCGTCCGCATCGAAGCGTGTGCCCGCGAGCCAGGTCATCGCGCCAAGATCGCCGTGTCGTCCACCGACAGCGATGTCGATCCGGTTGGCGCTTGCGTGGGCCTCAAGGGCTCTCGTGTCCAGGCGGTTGTGGCCGAGCTGCGCGGCGAAGCCATTGACATCATCCCCTGGCACCCAGACCCCGCCCGCTTCATCGTGTACGCGATTGCCCCCGCGAGTGTTGCTCGTGTCTACATCGACGATGCAAACCACACCATGGAGCTCATCGTTCCCGATGACCAGCTCGCCAAGGCCATCGGTCGTCGAGGCCAGAATGTGCGTCTTGCGGCCCAGCTCACCGGCTGGCGCATCGACATCTACAGCGAGACCAAGCACGCCGCACTGCTCGACGGGGCTCGTGGTGAAATCGGTCGCGTGTCGGCGCTCTCTGCCGAGACAGTCGAGGTACTCATCACCAACGGCTTCCAGTCCGCCCAAGAGCTGGCCGACGCCGAGGCGGCAGAGATTGCGGTCATCCTCGAGCTGAGCGAAGAGGAAGCCCAAACAGTGGTCGATGGCGCTGACGCCGTCGTCGCTGACCTGATCATGGAAGAGGCCGCAGCCCGCCAAGCAGGACCCTCCGAAGAAGAGGGTTCGGAGGCCCCGGCCTAGTCGGGAGCACAGTTGGCCGCCGAACGCATGTGCGTGGCCTGTCGTGAACGACAGGAACGCGACGACTTGATTCGCTTGGTCTTAGACCCGGCGGGCCGCGTCGTTGTGGACTATCGAGGGCGTCTTCCGGGGCGTGGCGCGTGGGTTCACCCCACAAAGGCGTGTGTGCAAAAGCTCGAGGCAAAGCCGGGCATGCTCAATCGACCGCTGCGTGCCAAGTTGACCGAAGTTGAGCTGACCGAACCACTGACACAACAGGTGCTTGCTGGTTTGATGGATGGCTTATCGATGGCTGCAGCTGGTGGAGCCTTGGTTGGTGGCCACGACGCCCTGTGTACAGCGCTGCGTCACAGAGAAATTATTGCCGTTGCTGTTGCCAATGACGCCTCAGATCGCACGCTTGAGAGCCTCCGAGGTGAAGCCGGTCAGGACGTGGTGTTTGCGGAAGTGCCGCTGGATAGGGGCACATTAGGCGGCCAAACCGGACACGGGTCGCGAGCCGCAGTCGGGGCTACCCGTGACGGCGCTGCAATCCACTTGGTCAGGCAGTTGCGCCGCCTGCGGAATCTGGGTTAGTCAACTCGGCGCAGTCACGGCGTCGTGGGGTGAGGTGCGCCTTTCCCCTCCAAAAGCGCCGGTGTACTGGGAAGAGCATCGCACCTAGCGATGCGGCACTACCCGTCCCCATGGGACAGAAGGGAATTTATGGGTAAGAAGGACCTGCTCGAAAGGATCTCAAGAGGGTCAACTGAGGCACCGGTGGTACGCCGTGTCGAAGTTGCGCCTCCAGTGGCACGTGCCACTGATGATCAGCAGCAGAAGCGCGTGAGTAAACGCGTCATCCGGCGGCGTCGCAAGGGCGACACGGCCGAGGCTGCGCCCGCACCTGTCGTGCGTCGGCGAGCTGTTGAATCCGTCGAGCCCGTTGAGGTGTCGACGCCAGAAACGGTGGCCGCACCCGAGCCGGCGCCCGAACCGGTCGTCGCCGAGCCAGTCACCGCTCCGGAACCGGTTGCCGAGCCCGAGCCTGCGCCCGAACCGGTCGCTGCGGCCGTCGAGCCCGTCGCTGTCGAGCCCACTCCCGAGCCAGTGGTCGAGGCGCCTGGGCCTGATCCCACCCCCGAGCCCGTTGCGGCTCAGGCTCCCGAGCCTGCTCCAGCTCCGGCTTCTGACGACCCCAAGTTGCGTCCCAAGGGCGCGCTTCCGGGTCTAGGGTCCGCTGTCGTCGTGGCCCCGCCCGGCTACGACCCCACCAACCCCGAAGCTTTCCGCAAGACGATCGAAGCCCAGCAGGCTCAACAGGCCCAGCAGCGCAACCTCGGTCACGAGCCAGGCACGACCGCATGGCGCAGCCGCCGTCGGGTCGAGAACACCGGTGCTCCTGCCAAGCGCCCAGGCGAACGGCCGGGTGGTCGTGGACCTGCACGCCGCCAGCGTCGTACCGGTTTTGACAGCCCTCATATGCGTCGCAAGCCGCGTCGTCGTCGCACCGGACCCAAGAAGGTCTCTCCGGCTCCGAAGGGTGCAAAGCGCAACATCAAGATCGACAATGTCGTGTCCGTCGGCCAACTAGCCAAGGACATGATGGTCAAGGCATCCGCCGTC
Organism: uncultured Enterobacteriaceae bacterium; assembly: GCA_964471355.1. GTDB lineage: Bacteria > Myxococcota_A > UBA796 > UBA796 > CAYYHT01. The sequence goes on along the minus strand of CAYYHT010000085.1, from coordinate 6,366 downwards.
ATCCGCATTCTGATGGACATGGACCAGATGGTCCGCATCAACGACATGCTGGACTTCGACACCGCTGTGATCGTCGCGCAAGAGTTCGAATACGAAGTTGAAAACGTCGGCTTTCAGGAGTCAAACTTCCTGCAGCACGTCGAGGCCGAAGAGGACGATTCCTTGGTTGCACGACCCCCAGTTGTGACCATCATGGGTCACGTCGATCACGGCAAGACCACGCTTCTCGATGCCATCCGCGACGCTCGCGTTGCGGCCGGCGAGGCAGGCGGCATCACCCAACACGTCGGCGCCTACCAGGTCAAGACCGACAATGGTGTGGTCACGTTCATTGACACCCCCGGCCACGCTGCGTTTACCGCCATGCGCGCCCGTGGTGCGTCGGTCACAGACATCGTCATCCTCGTGGTTGCCGTCGACGACGGTGTTCAGCCTCAAACCGAAGAGGCTATCAATCACGCCAAGGCAGCCGGTGTACCGGTCGTCGTTGCCATCAACAAGATGGACAAGGTCGATGCGAACCCCGACACCATCAAGACGCGCCTGTCGGAGTTTGGGCTCGCACCCGAAGAATGGGGCGGCGAGACGCTCTATGCACCTGTCTCGGCCCTAAAGGGCGAGGGACTCGACAACCTGCTCGAGCAGGTCATGCTTCAGGCCGAATTGCTTGATCTGCGCGCCAATGCCGACCGCCACGCCGAAGGCGTGGTCATCGAGGCCAAGATGGAGCGCGGACGAGGCGCCGTCGCTTCGGTGCTCGTACAAAAAGGTACGCTCAATCGCGGCGATTTCGTGGTTCTCGGCGCTGCATTTGGCAAGGTCCGGGCCATGCTCGACGACCAAGGCAAGAAGCTCAAGACTGCTGGGCCCTCGACTCCAGTCGAGATCTTCGGCTTGTCCGAGCTGCCCGCCGTGGGCGACATCTTGTCTGTCGTGAAGTCTGAAAAGGACGCTCGCAAGCTGGCGTCACATCGTGCCCAAGACAAGCGCGATGCAGAAATGACGGGTTCCCGCGCCGGCATGACCGCCGAAGAATTGTTCGCCGCCGCTGCTGGCAGCCAGAATCAGCAGCTTCAGATTGTGCTCAAGGCCGACGTGCAGGGCTCGCTCGAAGCGCTCAAGGGCGCGCTGCTCAACCTCGATGTCGACGGCGCCGAGATTCGCATCCTGCACTCCGCGGTCGGCAACGTGTCTGAATCGGACATCAACCTCATCGCCAGCAACAACGAGAACAGCGTTCTCATCGCGTTCAACGTCAAGGTTGACCCCAAGGCTCGCCGCACTGCCGACGGCCTGGGCGTCATGCCGCACCTCAAGCAGTACGACGTCATCTACGGTGCCCTCGACTATGTCGAGTCCCGCATGAAGGGTCTGCTTGAGCCCGAGTACGAGCAGGTACGTCAGGGTTCTGCGGAGGTCCGCGCGACCTTCAGCATCTCCAAGATTGGCACCATCGCTGGTCTGTACGTGCTCGACGGCAAGATGTACCGCAACGGCATTGCCAAGCTGGTACGCGATGGCAAGACCATGTGGGAGGGCAAAGTGTCCACCCTCAAGCGCTTCAAGGACGACGTCAAGGAAGTGGCCACTGGCTACGAATGTGGCCTGTCTCTCGACGGCTTCAACGACATCATCAATGGCGACATCATCGAGTGCTACACGCTCGAAGAGATCAAGCGCGACTAGCTGAACTTCGGCGACGTTGATGTCTGACACAAGCACCATCCACGTCGGGGTTTTGCGCCTGGGACTCACGATTCCAGGGGCGCGCTCGCTCAAGGACCGCCGACGCGCGTTGGCGAGCTTGCGCGACCGTTTGCGCCACCGGTTCGAAGTCACCTGGTCCGAGATACCCGCTGGCGAGCGCCATACATACGCGGTGGCTGTGTTGACCACCGCCGGCAATGACGCGCGTTTGATCCGGTCAATCCTCGATCGCATCGTGAACTTCGTCGAACTTTCCGGCAAGGCACATCCCACGGAAGTCGACGTCGACGTGTTTCCCTGGCATCCTAGAGACCACAGCTGGGGCTCTGCTTGATCCCCTCCATCCTAGTCTTTCCCCCGCACGACCCTCCGCTCGCCTCCTGAGCACCCTTCCTCTTCCCTCCCGGAACACCCACATGGCAAACCTCGCCCGGCGCCGACGCGCCCGTGACCTCTGGATCTCTCGTGGCCATGTCGTCGCTGCTGGCCTTGCCACTGTCCTGTTGTGCGGCATCTGTTTCGCCAGTGGAGTCAGCGTTGGCCGCAGTCAATCCACCGATGTGGTGGCACTGAATCCGATGACCGTCGCCGACGGTGACCTGCTGCAGTTGATTGCCCGTGTCGAGGCGACCGCAAACACGCACAACGGCATCGACAAGCTGACCTTTCCAGACGCGCTGGCGGGACTCGCCCCCGATGTCGTCGTGCCGGAGATTCACACGGCAGCGTCTGCCGTAGCCGTCGTTGGGCCCGGTTCCGCAGTGATGTGGGTTCCCGACTCGTCGCCTCCGTCAGGACTCGAAACCGTGGAGGTGGCGTCGTTCGTTCACTCGGGCCCGGCGCGCGAGGTGTCAGCTGGCCTGAAAACGGCAGGAACACCGGCTTGGGTGGCCCTCGACGTGGTGGACGGCTCGGCGCGCTACGGCGTGCTCGTCGAAGATCGGTCACAGTAGAGTCATCCCGGCCCATTTAGAGCAGTTTGGCTGCTCATTTTGTCCGAACGAGGCGGAAGTACAACGTCGCTTCCCTCCCGAGCGGCAGCCCCATCGATAGCTTGATGTGGCTGCAGATGTCGTGGAGGTCGGGGTGTCTGAGATTGTTGAGTCGTTCTGGATGGGAGCGTTGTTGGAGGGAGGGCCGGTGGACCTGCCAGCGGTGGCCGATCGGGCTGGAGGCTGGTCTTCGTTGATCGCCGGTGGTGCGATGGCACTGATTCGTGGCGGCGTCGAGCCCGGCCGTGCTGGGCGATGGGCGGCGGCGACCGCGGGCGAATCCATGGGTCAGGTGGTGACGCTGCTGGACCCCCGCTACCCGCCGCGCCTGAAGACCATCGAGTGCCCCCCGCCGGTGCTGCTTGTGCAGGGCGCCGTCTCGGCGCTGTCCGCCGCGAGTGCGGTCGCCATCGTTGGAACTCGCCGCTGCACTGCGTACGGAACTGGCGTTGCGGTGCATCTGGCGGGTGAGCTCGCAGCTCGTGGGACGGTCGTCGTGAGTGGGCTTGCGCGAGGGGTCGATACGCACGCCCATCGCGCCGCTCTGCGAAATGGAACCACCGTCGCTGTCCTGGGTCATGGCCTAGGTCGCACATCGCCGGCATCGAATCGGTTGTTGCGCGAGGACATCGTTCGCAGCGGTGGCGCCATCATCAGCACCTGGCCCGACGGGTTTGGGCCGGCTCGATGGACGTTTCCAGTCCGCAATCGCTGGATCGCAGCCTTGTCGGACAAAGTGGTCGTTGTCGAAGCGCCCCGACGAAGCGGCGCTCTAATCACCGCCCGCGAGGCCGTTGGGCTCAACCGCGACGTGGTCGCCGTACCAGGGCCGCTCGGTGTCGAGTCGAGCCGCGGCTGCCTCGAGCTTCTCGCTTCGGGTGCTGAGGTGCTGACCGATGTCGATGAGTTTGTGGCCGACGTGACTGGACGCGTTGTCGTGCATCGCGAGCGTTGGGTGCAGCTCATGCTGTTCGGAGCCCCACTTGACGAGGTCGCCACTGCGGCGGGCTGGTCGACAGCTGAGCTCCTGACAGAGCTATCGATGATGGAGGTTCGCGGTGAGTTGGTTCGGTTGCCCGGTGGCCGTTACGGGCGGGGCACGATTTCGAGGTGATGCATGGCGTTCCGCCGCGTGCGATTGACGGGTCGAGCTACAAGGTTCGTCGGTTTGCTCAAGGATTTTGGGCACCTCGACGAACGCACCACGACGGATTTCTTGGTGGCCCTGGCCGATGCGCCTGCGGGTGCCGGGCGTGGTCGCCTGGATCTGCCGGAAGTACGCCGGTTTGCGGCGAGCTACCTCTACGGGGCCGATGGCGATCCGTCGGCGTTGCCGCACCTGGACGAAGACTGGCCGATACTCTTCTCATAGTGGACACCGACGCCGAGCTCATCTCCCGCTTTCTAGACCACATGCGCGTCGAGCGTGGGCGCTCCAAGAACACCCGTCGCGCCTATCGATTCACCCTCGACGGCCTGCGCCAATACCTAGAAGAACCGGGCGCGAACTTCATCAACGCCAAGCGCGTTCACCTGCGAGGCTACCTGTTCGAGGCCGGTCGCGGCCGCTCTGCAGCGACCTTGGCCCGTCACATAGCTGCGATTCGCAGCTTCTACCTGTGGCTGTTGCGCGAGCAGTTGGTTGAGATGTCCCCTGCCGATGACCTGCGGCCGCCACGGGTCGGCAGGCACCTGCCGCGCTTCCTTAGTCGCCAGGAGTCGAAGGAGCTGTTTGACGAGGGACGCACCCAGACCCTTTCAGCGCTGCGAGCGGTGGCACTGCTCGAGGTGATGTACGGCGCCGGCCTGCGTGTCAGCGAGGTTGAGGGACTCGATCGCTCTGACGTGGACATGGACGGCGGCATGATTCGCGTTCGCCATGGCAAGGGTGGCAAGGAACGCCGAGTGCCGCTTGGGCCTCCCGGCGTCGCCGCGATCCGGGCCATGCTGGCATTGGCCCCCGCGGAAGCGGGCCCATTGTTCCTCAATCAGCGCGGCAGGCGCCTGCGGGCACGATCTATTCGCACAATCGTGCGAAAGGAGGGCGAGGCGAGGGGAATCGCCAACTTGCATCCACATGCCCTTCGACACACGTTCGCGACGCACCTGCTCGACGGGGGGGCCGATCTTCGAGGGATTCAAGAGCTTCTCGGCCACAGCAGCCTGTCTACGACGCAGCGGTACACGCATGTGAGCGTTGAAGCGCTACGGGACGTCTACCGAAATGCTCACCCGCATGCCGAGGACCCAGATCACGATTAAGGGGCCGGTCACCCGAGCTGTGAGGGCCAAATGCCCAACGTGGTCGTGGTTGGTCTCCAATGGGGAGACGAGGGCAAAGGCAAGATCGTCGATGTGCTGTCCAAGAATGTGGACGCCGTCGTCCGCTTTCAGGGCGGCAACAACGCCGGGCACACCCTTGTCGTCGATGGCCAAAAGATCGTCCTGCACCTGTTGCCCAGCGGAGTGCTGCGCGATGGGTGCATCAATGTGATCGGCAACGGGGTCGTCATCGACCCGCGTGTGCTGGTGCATGAAATCGAGCAGCTCGAACAGAAGGGACGCGTCATCTCGCGTGACCGCTTTGTGATCAGCCGAGACGCGCACGTGATCATGCCGTACCACCAGACTCTGGATCACCTGCGCGAGAAAGCCCGGCTCGGCACGACCGGTCGTGGAATTGGCCCTGCTTATGAAGACAAAGTCTCCCGTCGCGGCATTCGCGTGGCTGACTTGTTGGATCGAGAGCAGCTGGCCCAGAAGGTGGCGGCGGTGCTTCCTGACAAGAACCGCATGATCGTCGAGTGGTACAACGGCGAGCCCATCGATGCGGACGCGATCATCGACGAGTACGCGCACCTTGGCGATCGACTTGGCGGGTTTGTGGGCGACTCGGTGGACCTGCTGCACACGATCCTCGAAAAGAACGGTGAAGTGCTCTTCGAGGGTGCGCAGGGCACGTTCCTCGACCTCGATCACGGAACCTACCCGTACGTCACCAGCAGCAACACCGTCGCCGGCAACGCAGCTGCGGGCTCAGGTGTGGGTCCCACGGCGATTCACGAGGTCGTGGGCATCAGCAAGGCGTACTGCACGCGGGTCGGACGCGGTCCATTCCCTACCGAAGCGAACGACGCGGCCGGCGAAGAGCTGCGCCGCCTTGGCTCTGAGTTTGGTGCCACAACGGGTCGTCCCCGCCGATGTGGTTGGTTCGACGCACCGCTGCTCAGGCACGCGATTCGGGTCAACGGAGTCACTCGGTTGGCGCTGACCAAGCTCGATGTGTTGTCTGGGCTCGAGACGATTCCTGTGTGCGTGGCCTACGAAGGGATGGATGGATTCCCCTCAAACCTCGATTCGGTCAAGCCAATCTACGAGCACCTGCCCGGTTGGTCAGAGGACATCACAGAGTGCCAGACTTTCGCCGAGCTGCCGCTCCCATGCCGCGATTACATCGCTCGTCTCTCGGAATTGGTGGGCATCGACGTTGAACTGGCCTCGGTCGGCCCCCAGCGCGAAGCGACCATCACCCGTGGAGACCTGTTCGGCAGTCGTTGACACGGCTCGGTGCCGTCGTTACCCGCTGCGTGTCGGGCCGCTAGCTCAGTTGGTAGAGCACCGGCCTTTTAAGCCGAGGGTCACAGGTTCGAGCCCTGTGCGGCCCACC
>CAYYHT010000084.1:12627-15263 GCA_964471355.1 uncultured Enterobacteriaceae bacterium | reverse complement strand
CAGACGAGCGAGGCACTTGGGGTCAGCGAAACGCAGCTCTCTGAATTTGTGCAGGGCAGCCCAGACGGCATCGCCTCGATCGATGCAAACGGCGTTGTGGTGCTGTTCAACCCCGCGGCGGAGCAGATCTTAGGACGACCCGCGAGCGACACCGTCGGCCTGTCCTTGGCACAACTCGCCCCGCAGCTGGTCAACCCACAGCTGGCGGGCGAGGTTTTCGATCGCATGACGGCGCTGGCGGTCGGCACTCACGTCATTTTCGACACCACCGCCACCACCCCGAAAGGCGAGGTGCGCTCTGTCGAGATCAACGCCCGGCGAACCGCCGACAACTTGCTTGTTTCGTTCCGAGACGTCACACAGCGCCGCGAACTTCAAGAGAGTCTGCGCACCACCGAGCGCCTCGAATCCACCGTGCAACTGGCTTCGGGGGTCGCCCATGACTTTGGCAACCTGCTCACCGTCATTCGCCTCAACCTCGACATGCTCGCCGAAGCCCGCCTCGAAGACGACGACCGCCTGCTGCTCGGCGACCTCGGCCAAGCCGTCGGCATGGCCTCGGCACTGACCAATCAGCTGCTCTTGTTCAGCAAACAACAACAGGTCCAACCTGCGCTGGTGGACCTGAGCCAGCTGGCCGATCGCGTTCAGCAGCTGGCCCGCGCCACACTGCCTCCCGAAATCGAGCTCGACGCATCCCTCCAACCCGATCTGCCGCCGATCATGGCCGACTCCACCCAGCAGGAACAGGTGATCCTCAACCTGCTCATGAACGGCGCCCAAGCCATGCCCGACGGAGGTCAGCTGAGCATTCGCACGCGCAGCGAAGACGACCACGTCGTGCTCGAGGTGCAGGACACCGGAACGGGAATGGACGACGCGACATGCGCCCGGATCTTCGATCCGTTCTATACGACCAAAAAGGACGGCAAAGGCCTGGGATTGGCGTCTGTGTACGGCATCGTCGAGCGCAACAACGGCACGATCACCGTCGCCAGCAAGCCAGGAGAGGGAACCACATTCCGAATCGCCTACCCCGCGCACGCCGCGGTCAGCCCTGACCCCGCTCCAGAATCTTCTGAAGATGCTGTCGGCTGATTCCTAGCAGGCCGGCTGCCTGGGCCTTGTTGCCGCCCGTCTGTGCCAGCGATTCTTTGACCATCGATCGACGCACGGCATCAAGCGTGTCCGGCATCGGCCGAACGCCCACAGTCCGCGCGACAATGACGTCGAGCTCCATGTCTAGCGGCGGCTGCAGCCCATCGATGACGTCCATCAGGGTGGCGGGAGCAAATGGCTTCTGGATAAATGCCGCGACCCCCGCCTTGCCAAGCTCGAGGCCCTCGGCGGGTCCGCACTGGCCACTCATGGCGATCACTGTCGGGGTGGGATGCATGCGTGCGGCGGCGCGCGCCACGTCCAGGCCGCTGTCTTCACCCAGCCCGATGTCAGTGATGATGAGATCGAAGCGAGCAGACGCCAGCGCCTTGAGCCCCTCGTCCAGAGTCTCGACACAAACGACCTCGCCGTCGAGGGAGCGAAGAGACCGCGTCATGGCACGCAGAATCAACGGCTCATCATCGACGACGAGGATGCGGGTGACGCTCAAAGGGCTCTCTCTTGTGCGACGTCATGATGCATACATAGCCTTAAGAATTCGACGCAACAGTTGTTGCGTTTGCGCATGGGTGGCAATGGACGAGGCCCTGTAGGCGTACTCGATACGCACGCAACATCCCGCGGCACGCGACCCGCGGTGATCCGGTGATTACCATCCCCCATCGCACCGACCCGAGTGTCACTTGAGCCTGCAATCCCTCCTCGATTCCCGCGTACTGCTGGTCACCGGCAAAGGCGGTACCGGAAAAACAACGTATGCCGCCGCATTAGCCGTGCTCGCTGCTGCGAAGGGTAAGCGTGTCTGCCTCTGTGAAATTGACACCCAGCGACCGAGCATGGAGTCGATCTTCGAGGCCGGCGTTCAGTACGAACCCAATGAAGTCAGCACCAACTTGTTCCTGTGCAACATCCATTGGGATGGCGCATTGGTCACTTGGTTGCGCACGATCATTCCGAGTCGCCGAGTCGTAAAGCTCATCCTGGACAACGCGGTCATCAACCGCTTCCTCAACTTCCTGCCCGGCGGACGCGAGATTGCGATCTTGTCGCGCATCGAAAAGCTGACCCACGACTACGACATGCTCGTGGTCGACATGCCCGCAAGCGGTCACGCGTTTTCGCTGCTGGATGTGACTCGATCCGCAATGGACCTGTTCCGCGGCGGCCCTGTCAAGAAGCGCGCTGAAGAGCTGATCGAGGGCTTCATCCTGGACAAGGGCACGCGCGTCGTGTTCATTGGCCTGCCTGAAGACATGGTCGTCAACGAGACCATCGAGACCTTCCAGCGCATGAAGAAGTTCAACCTGCTGGGCGGCGAGCCGGTCACCTTCATGAACAAGGCCACCTTGCCGACGCTGCAGGACGAAGAAAGGCAGCTGCTCAAGCGACTTCACGAGGCCCCGCTTGGCGATGAGGCAAGGGAGTTCGTGCGCGCTGGCCTGTGGGAAGACCGCCTCGAACAAGCCACCGCAGAGGCCCGGGACGAGCTTGCTGCTGCGATGCCTGGCGAGCCCATC